>CAIPMZ010000082.1 GCA_903866285.1 uncultured bacterium | reverse complement strand
CTTATTAGGCACGCCAGACCGGCTATCGGAAAGTACCCCAGTGGCATACGCCACAGGGTAAACTTCTTAGGCATTAGCTTTTTAGCTTCTTAGGAAATACAAAAATAAAAAATCAACTGCGGATAGCGGTTGATTTTTTTTATAATCTTAATCTAATTTTGCATTGTGATTAAACAGCTCTTCCAACTCAGCTTTTTCCTCGGGATTAAGTTCCACGATTGAATGGAGCAAGCTTGTTAGCTGACCAATTTGGTTGCTTTGCAAGAGCAGGTTTAAAGTGTTGGTCAGAAACTTTTTTTGTTCAAGATTAAGCGAAGCAAAAAGTCGGGGCTGAATTTCAGCGAGAGTTTGGATGGTGAGGGTGAGTTTTTCGTGGGGGTCGCTTGCGAGGATATTTTTTTGAGTATATTCAGTTGCTAACTCTTGCGCAAAGGCTTTAAGAAAAGGACGTCGCTTAATGCGGAGGAGATTGGCAAGACTTTTTTGGAGAAAGCGAAACTGGCTATCGCTACGCGTTCCTGCGAGTAAGGGTGGTTGATTTTCTTGGAGTGCGGATTTCTTAAAAGCAAATGAATTGAAATACGAGCTTTGGATAAAGATGCTGTGATAAAATTGCTGACTGTTGTTTTTAATAGCGGTTGCTTCTTTCCATTTCTCGCAGTATTGTTCGTCGAGGTAATAATAACGGGAAGCTTCGTTGCTACTTTTTTCGTTCCAACGAAGATAGGTTAGTTTGAAAATGGTTTGGGATTTCTCGTGGCTAATTTGCGATTCTTCTCTTTCCGCAATTAAACTTTCCCAGGCTAGCGCCGCACCATTAATAATAATCGAAAAATTGCGACCGCTGTTGAGCGCTAAAAACCAAGCGAATTCTTTTAAGAGAAATTCGACTAATTTTTCTTGTAGGCTAAAACCTGAGAGGCCATGAATTCCAGTAAAGGTAACTTGGGTGCCAATTGGTAATTGCGTCTTACGCGGGACGGCGCTGACCCCAGTGTAAAGATTAATATTTTCGGCGTTAGCGTAAATATCGTAAGTTAAATTTTCCTCGCCACTTTTAAAGACAGTTTTCCAATCTGCATTGCGCGCAAAACAAAAAAAGGTCAGACGCCCAATTCCATTTTTTCCGTGGATGGCAGACTGATTCTTTTTTAGCTTATTTTCGAGCGCCTTTTTAGATTCAAAAAGCGGTTCGAATTTTTCTTGTAATTTTGCGTGGTCGATACCGTAGCCGTTGTCGGAAATCGTGAAAGATTCCAAGTTGCCAAGTTCATCGCTAACATAGTCGATTTTGATTTCTGAAGCCTGGGCATCAAAACCGTTCCAGATGTATTCGGCAATGGAAAGATAGGGTGTGTATTTTTTCAAGGCTGATTTGATTCCCTTGGCTGTGATTTGAATTTTCGGCATAACTGTTTTTGGTTATATTTTTACATCGGGCAACACTTTATTCGGAGCTCAACTCCGAATCGGAGTTGAGCTCTGATTTATCTATTCTGGCATATTTTCGAGGAAAAGGGAATAAAAAGGGGAAATATGCTATAATTTAAAAGTTGGAATTAATTATAAAAAGCCTGAATAAACATATGAAAATTAAAGTTTTTGGGACTGGTTGTAAGAATTGTAAGCAACTCCATGAATTAGCCGTCAGGGCCGTAAAAGAACTTGGTTTAGCAGTCGAAGTCGAATATATTAGCGAGGTCCAAGCGATGCTAGATTTGGGCGTGATGGCTGGTCCGGTGCTGGTTATTAATGATAATATTGCCTCTGTGGGGCAAGTTCCGAGTCTTGAGAAAATTAAACAGTTTATTGCTGACAGTAAAGTAGCTGCGGCACCAGTAAAAGAAGAATTAAAAAAATCTTCAAGTTGTGGCTGTGGTAGTTGTGGTTGTAAAAATTAGTTTTTATGAATATTTTTTATCCGATTGCTATTTTTGCTGATTGGCTGACCTTTTCAGTTTTTCAAATTTCAGCTGGAACCTTGCTGGCGAGTGCGGTTAGTTTTTTTGTGTTTGATACAATTAAAATTATCTTGCTTTTGGTCGTGGTCATTTTTAGCGTTTCGCTTATCCGTTCTTTTTTGCCTCCAGAGAAAATTAGAAATATTCTTTCGCATGAGAAAAAATATGTCGGCAATATTTTGGCCTCCTTGCTGGGAATTATTACGCCCTTTTGTTCCTGTAGCGCCGTTCCATTATTCCTGGGCTTTGTGCAAGCGGGCGTGCCACTTGGAACGACCTTTTCTTTCTTGGTAGCTTCGCCAATGATTAATGAAGTGGCGCTGGTGATGCTGTTGGGAATGTTTGGTTGGAAAATTGCCTTGCTTTACGTGGTTAGCGGCCTGGTGATTGCGATTTTTTCAGGGATAATTATTGAGAAAATGAAGGTGAAAAATTTGCTCGAAGAAATTGCGCTGGGTGGAAACGGCAAGAGCATTAATTTACCAGAACTTGATTGGAAAGAAAGAATCCAATATGCGAAAAATTATACTTTTGAAATTATTGGAAAAGTTTGGCTGTATGTGATTTTGGGCGTTGGGGTTGGGGCTTGGATTCATGGTTACGTGCCAGCGGATTTTTTGGCGCAATACGCTGGATCGGATAAATGGTATGCCGTGCCACTAGCAGTTTTAATTGGGATTCCACTTTATTCAAATGCAGCTGGAGTAATTCCACTGGTTGGAGTTTTAACTGAGAAAGGCGTAGCCATCGGTACGAGCTTGGCTTTTATGATGGCGGTTACTGGACTATCTTTGCCGGAATTTATGATTCTCAGAAAAGTCATGAAACCTAAACTTATTTTCATCTTTGCCAGCGTGGTCGGCATCGGCATTATTTTTACCGGGTATCTTTTTAATGCGGTTTTAAAATAAAAAGCGAAAGCGTGAAAGGGAACTATTTTTTGGCTAATCTTCACGTTTTTATGCTCAAAAGCGTGAAAAGTGGCTATTTCATGATACATTTTCACGGTTTTAACCTAAAAAAGCGTTAATATTGCTCATTTTCACTCAAGATTAACGCATTATTAATGCAAAAGGAGTCTTTTATTGGATTCTGTATTTTTTCACGATTTTGTGCCAAAAATCGTGAAAATATGTTGAAAAATAGTCATTCTTCACGGTTTTGTTGACAAAATCGTGAAAAAGGACTATAATTGGAATATATGACAAAAATAACTAGCAGTTACAAAAAAATAATTTCCTTGCGGGAAAGATATCATAAAGCAGCCGTCGGCAAAGACGCGCTACTTAAACTTATTGCTGAGGCTGAAGTTGCTGAACAAGTTTACAATTCCAATGCCATTGAAAATAGCACTTTGAGTCTTGAAGAAACTGAAAAAATTCTTTTGCAAATTGATTTGGATCGCTACATTTCTGAGCGAGAAATTTTTGAAGCCAGGAACTTGGCGCAAGTTGTTTCCTACATCAGCAAGCGGGCCAAAGAGCAAGAGCTTTCTTTGGAAGTAATTTTACTGCTTCACAAAATGTTGATTGCCAATATTCGTGATGAGATTGCAGGCAGATTTAGAAATGAAAATGAATTCGTGCGCGTTGGCAGCTACATCGCACCTGCTCCACAAGAGGTGCTGGGTCGCTTGGAGAAAATGTTGGTAGTCTATAACGCAACAAGCCACGAAAATATTGCCGAAAGAATTGCAAGACTGCATTTGACTTTTGAAAATACACATCCTTTTTGTGATGGCAATGGTCGCATTGGCAGAGCGATCAACAATTATCTTTTGATCCGCGAGGGTTTCGTGCCAATTAACATCAAATTTATTGACCGCCAAAAATATTATTCAGCTTTTAGGGAGTTTGATTTAAATGAAGATACCGCAATTATGGAAGAAATTGTTGGCAAAGCGTTGACAAATAGTTATCACAAGCGCTTGGCTTATCTTGAAGGTAAGGAGATCGTCACTTTGGCGGAATATGCCAAACGGAAAAAACTTTCTCATTCAAATCTGATCAACAAGGCGCTGCGACAAACCATTGAGGCTTTCTTGGAGAAAGGCGTCTGGAAAATCGGAATTGATTTTGACAAAAAATAACCATACTTCCATATATCCATTTATGGAAGTGGATGTAATCATGACGGGAGATTTATCGTGATTAGGGATTTGTGTTTTTTTTGCAGGAGGCTGAGAAAATAAAAGAGTATTTTAAAATCTGACAATTACTTTGATACTCGAAAGTATCAAAGTAATTGTCATAAAAGTGGAAAGCATGGAAAAACATCATTACCATACAACTACATAAGGTAAAGAAATGGGAGAGTGTGTTGAATTTATTTTTTCTCTTACTTTTTCTTCCATTTCTTCCCTTCAAATGTTTGGTAGAGTAGCGGGAAAATGACAAGGGTTAGGACAGTGGAAACTGAAAGACCAAAGATGATTGCCCAGGCGAGGCCTTCCCAAACTGGATCGGCAATGATTGTGAGTGAACCTAAAATCGCTGTCAAGGACGTTAGCAGAATTGGCAACAGTCTAACTCGTCCAGCTTCCATAAGTGCCTCAGTAAGGCCCATCCCGCGCTCTTTGAGTTCATCAAGATAAGCCAGATAGATGATGGCATTTTTTACGACGATGCCAGCCAGGGCGATGACACCAATCATGGAAGTAGCATTAAAGAACGTTCCTTTGATTGCTCCCAAAAAAGCAAAACCAACCAAAACGCCAATCATTGCCAACGGGATAGTTGCCATGATGAGAAGTGGTACAACAAGAGAGCGTAATTGAATGACTAATACAAAATAAATCATCAATAGCGCCACGCCCATGGCGATGCCAAGGTCGCGGAAAATTTCCAGGGTTAGTTTCCATTCGCCATCAAGACGGACCTCAATTTTTTGTCCAGTCGAATTTTCATAGGTCAGCCCCATGGGAGACCAAGCAGTAATGTGACCAGTGCCATCGGATAATTTATAACTAAAAAGTTTTGGAAATAAATCAAAGATAGCATACATCACACTGCGCGCACCCATTTCACCTGAAACATAGACAACTTGCTGGCGATTGTCGCTAGCGATTTCACTTTGTTGGGCTAGGGGTTTTTCAAGGAGTAATTCTGAAATAGGTACGGTTTGGCCAGTAGCGCTTTTAATGGTGAGGTTAGAGAGGCTGTTTGCGTCGGTGCGGTCTTGCGGTTGCATGCGCAGGATTACGAATTGTTGCTCAGCTTGACGGTCAGGGTAATTAATAATGTTCCCAAAGCGGGCTACGTTAAGACCCGAAAGGGCAGTGTGCAATGTTTGAATGACAGTGGCGGGGGCAATGCCGAGTCGGCCAGCCTTATCGATGTCAACTTGATATTGTTTTTCAAAAGCTCGCTGGGTGATAGTAGTATTTAAATCAACAATGCCATCAATACTCGTCGCCATTTTTTCTAAATCTTGGGCGGTAGCATTAAGTAATTGCTGGTCGTCGCCTTGAATTTTCAGAAAGAAAGTGCTGCGTACCGGCGGTCCTGGCGGATCTTCCACGACCGTAATTTTTGCATCTGGTTCATCGCTCAAAACTTCCGCCTTCAACGTCTCGCGCAGTTTTAAGGCGATTTGTTCGGAGGTCTCTTTACGTTGCGCGTGGGGGATTAAATTTATTTTTAAGGTTGCTTGATTTTCTTGGGCGCGCATGAAGCTTCCCTTGAAAAGACCATTGAAATCCGTAATGGGCGCCGTTGCAACAAAACTTTCTACACTAGTAATGTTTGGAAAATTAAGTGCACTTTGCTCAAGAGCCGATGCTACCTGGTTAGTTTTTGCATAACTAATTGAGTTTGGCATATCTAAATAAATGTAAAACTGATTTTTATTGGCTTTTGGTAGCATGCGGAATTGGACAATTCGGAAAATCGGTAAAAGCAGCGAGAGTAAAAGTAAGCCTCCAGCCAGGCCAAGTACTATTTTTTTCTGGCGTTTGTTGGTAGTGAGTTTGCCAAGCAGATTTGCGTAACTGTTTTCAATCTTGTGAATTGTTTGGACGAAAATGTTTTCTTTTTCTTCGTCATGGTGCAAAGTAAAAATGCCAGTCAGTGCTGGGTTGATGGTAAAGGAAATAAAAAGCGAAATCAGGAGAGTGACTGAGACAAAAAATGGAATTGGACTCATATATGGTCCCATCATCCCACTAACAAAAGCCATTGGAATAAAGGCTAGCAAAATTGTGATCGTCGACATTAATACGCCCATGCCAACCTCATCCACAGCGGTGATGATGAGTGCCGACTTATTTTTGCCAGGATTATTTTTAAGCGTTCGATGCACGTTCTCAATAATCACAATTGCGTCATCGACTAAAAGTCCCAAAGCTAAAATGAGCGCAAAGAGGGTAATGCGATTAACAGTTTGGCCAGCTAGTAGGCCGATGCCGAAAGAGGCAAGTAGGGTTAGGGGAATTGAAATTGCTACAATTAAAGAATTACGTAGCCCCAAGAAGGCCATCAAGATAATTGTGACGATTAAAATTGAGAGGATGAGATGTTTGGTCAGGGTGGAAATTTCTTCACTGGCCGTTTCACCATCATCGCGCAGGATTGAGAATTTAACTCCGTCATATTTATGCTGCGTTTGGACCTCGGTAAGTTTTTCGGTAGCCGCTTTCGTAACACTACTAATGTTGGCGCCTTTAATTTTAGCTAGCGTCACATAGGCAACATCTTTCGCGGAAGAATTTTTTTCAGTAAAGTGGATGCTGTTGATGATTTCGCCAGGACTCAGGGTGATGGTTGCAATGTCGCCAAGAGTAAGGGGCTTATCTTGATTGGGGAATAGGATAATTTTATTAGCGTCTTCGGCTGAAGAAATATTGCCACTTATTCTTAAGGTTTCGCTGCTAGCCTCTTTTTTTAAAGTTTCAGTTGTATAAACTCCATTAGTGGTGCTAAGCGCTCCGATGACTTCAGAAACGGTAAGTTTATATTGAGCCATTTTTCCTCCATCGAGCTCAACTTGCAAATTATTTGTCAGTCCTCCGACGACAGCAATTTTTGAAGCGCCAGGAACAAGCTTAAGCTGGTCTGCTAAATCAAAAGCTAGGCTGCGCAAGGCTTGCGGTGAGCGAGTTTCTGAGGTCAGGGCGATGCTGATAATCGGGACATCGTCAGGGTCCATAGTTACTAATGAGGGATCATTGGCGCCAAGCGGTTTTTGATAAAGGTTGTCTTTTAATTTTTGGGAAATGGAAATCTTAGCACTTTCGGCTGGTGTGCCAACTTTAAATTGGACCATGACGACGCTTTGTCCGCCGTCAAAAGAATGAGAAACGAGCTGGTCGATATTAGGTAATTCGCTCACCGCATTTTCCATGGGGCGGGTGATTAACTCTTGGACTTGATTAGCTGTGGCTCCAGGAAAAACAGTGGTGATAACGAAAGCGGGTGCGACAATTTCTGGGTTGTAGGCTTTAGGAATTAAAATAAAGCTACCAACTCCCCAAACGACGATGAAGAGCATAGCCAGAATATTAATTTCACGATTTTTAACAAAAACGCTGGCCATTTTTCCGGCAAAGCCTAATTTTTTCTGAGAGTTGTTTTCTGTTGGGTTAATTTGATTCATAGGGAGTTGTTGCTGAGCCATTTAAGAGATATTGTTGACCTTCGACTACAATTTTTTGGTTTACGCTGAGTCCTTCGCTGATATCTACAAAGCCATTAAATTCCTGGCCAGGCTTAATTGCTTGTTCTTTAGCGAAGTTATTTTCATCTAAAATGAAGACGATTTGATCGCCACCGCGCGAAACAATTGCTTTTCTGGGAATTGAAATTCCCTGACTATTTCTGGGCACCATGATTTGTCCATGCAAGAAATCGCCTAGACTAGTGGCGCGTGAGACGTCATTGAGCTGAATACGAACCAGCGTTTTAAAGTTAGCTGAATCGCTACCGGGCGCAACATTAGTAATGGTACCAGTAAGTGGAGCTCCGCTGGTGGCTTTAAAAGTCGCCACGCTTCCTGGGAAAATATTTTTTCCGTCAGTAGCGGTAACGTAAGTTTCAATTTCTAAATTATTTGGCGTGCTGATATTGAATAGGGGCATTGAAAAATTTGCAAAGCCACCCTCGCGTCCATAAAAGGCGGTGATCGTTCCAGCAAAGGGTGCCGTAAGGGTAAAATTATTTTTTCCTACCTTAGTCGTTTCAGCTGAGCCTTGAGCAAAAATTAATTGAGTCTTAGCACCCTGAATTTGCAAATCTCGCCCGCGCTCAGCGCTTCGCACAGCTTCGTCGGCTGATTTAGAGGGCGAAGCGTCACGAGCAGTTTTTGCCTCGTCGACTAGTTGGTCGTAATATTTTTTACTATCGCTCAAGGTTTTTTCCAGGGCAGTCACGCCAGCCTCGGCTGCGGAGATTTGTGCATCCAACTGCTCGGCTTTAATTATTGCCAAAACTTCTCCTTTTTTAACTTGCGCTCCTTCACGCTTTAAAATTTTAACAATTGTGCCGCTGGCCATTGGGGAGACATCGGCGCGACTGGCTCCGCGCACAAAGCCGGAGATTTCGATAGGGCTACTTTTCGCAGTCTCTTGAGTGAAGACTGTTTTAACTGTTAGCTTAGTTGTGCTGGGTTGCTTGTGACTGTTTTGAATTTTTAAAACCCAACCTGTCGCGATGATAATTAAGATAATAGCTCCAACAAAGAGGAGATATTGTTTTTTTGAAAAGCTTTTCTTCATGATTTTTTAGCCTAAAGATATTAATTAATTAAAACAAAAAAGCCTTCCGGCTGCTGTCCTTGACATAATACCCCAGGGGGGTATACACTGTCAAGGTAGGGTCTTGAAATAAGTTAATTAATTTTTTTTAAAATCAATAATCATATGAAAAATGAAAGTAGTCTCGATCGCGTTATCCGAGTGGTCTTAGCATTAGTATTTTTTGTTTTTGGATTTTATGTTTTTATTGGCACTTTGAGCGTGGTTGCATATGCTTTGGCAATTATTATGTTGGTAACTGCCGTTACTGGCTTTTGCGCACTGTATAGAGTTTTTGGAATTAATACTAATAAAAAATAATAAACATAATAAATGAGTACTATTAAAATTGATTCAGCTAAATGTCCTCAGGATCATCCATGTCCTTTGGTTAGTGTTTGTCCAGTTGGCGCAATTAGTCAAAATGGCTATGGCGCACCAACGATTGATAAGGAAAAGTGTATCGCTTGCGGGCGGTGCATCATAACCTGTCCTTATCATTGTCTTTCGTTTGAATAATCCTTGCTGTAAAAATGTTTCTTAAAAATACGACTTTGATGGTCGTATTTTTTGAAAACAATTTTTTTAAAATACGTTGTACTTGGGTAACGCAACTTTTTAACAAGTATAAGCTTTAAAAATCAACCAAGGTTAAGTGATGCGAAAAAGCATAATTTAACAATGGTAAAAAAAATGAAAAACGTCTTTACGCCGAGAAGAATCTCTCAAGCAATTGTCTTGGGAATTATTTTGTTTTTAACCATTAGTCATTTGCGCTTTGGCATCGAAAAAGCCGCTCCAATTGATGCGTATTGTCCTTTTGGAGCAGTGGAAGGATTTTTAACTTTTGTAGCCACGGGGCATTATTTGCAAAGAATCTACGCCAGTTCTTTTATTATCATGGGAATCGTGCTGTTGCTTACTTTAGTTTTTGGCAGAGTTTTTTGTTCGTTTCTTTGTCCGCTTGGGGCGATTCAAGAATGGATCCGCGCTCTTGGCAGAAAATTGGGAATTAAAAAGGATTTAGAATTGCCAAGTTGGCTGGATAAATACGCTAGATATTTTAAATACCTTATCTTGGCAATGATCATTTATTTTTCATATCAGGCTGGCGATTTGGTTTTTTGGGCCTATGATCCTTTTAATGCTTTAATGCATCTTGGTGAAGAATTTGAAGCGAAAATTGTAGGTTATAGTGTGTTAGGCATATTGTTGGTGGTCTCACTTTTTTCAAAAAACATGTGGTGTCGTTATTTTTGTCCCTTGGGAGCATTTTTGGGAATTATCAAGAAAATTAGCCCATTTAGAATCAAGAGAAATAAAAGGACATGTATTGATTGTGGAAAATGTGACAAAGTATGTCCTGCTGGACTTGATATTGCAAATGTCGCCGAGGTTAATTCTGCCGATTGTATTAGTTGCTTGGGATGTGTCAAAAATTGTCCAAATAGTAGTCTTAAGGCAACAACTTTCGGCAAAGAAATTCCAAAGAAGATTTATGGTTGGATAATTATTTCAGCATTTTTTATTCCACTAGGGTTTTTTATGTTGACACCTTTTTGGCAAACCAAGGCACCATCAAATATAGTTACAAGCACTGGCGAGCTGAATCTCGAAAACCTCAGAGGCAGTAACACCTTGCAATATTTGCTCGATACTACGAAAACTCCACTAGCATTTATTCAAGAAAAATTAGGTCTACCTGCTGACGTGGACAAGACTATGAAATTGAAGGATATTGGCATAAAATATCAAATCAAGAATTCCCAGGGTGCCCTTATTGAGGCTGAGGATTTTCGCAAGGTCGTGGAGGAATTCAACAAATAACTTATTTTACAGTCAAGTGATTGTGCTATGATAAAAGTATGAGCGAAAAAGAAATTCTAACAGATGGCGAATTAATTGAGCTAGCAAAAGGTGACCCTGAAATGTTCGGCCTTTTGATGGAGCGTTATCGCGGTCCACTTTTCCAATATATTCGCAGACTGACCCAGCTTGGAAATGACGATGTGCAGGATCTCTTGCAAGAGGTTTTTATTAAGGTATATCAAAAGTTAAATGAGTATGAAGAAGTATTGAAATTTTCCAGTTGGGCCTATCGCATTGCGCACAATCATATTATTGATTATTTTCGCAAAGCAAATGCTCGTCCGCAATCAAATTTCTTGGAAGACTATGAATGGGAAAAAATTATCAGTGGCAGTATTCATATGGAGAAAGACATTATGAATAAGGATTGTGTGGAAAAAATCAAGGCAATCATTATGCAGCTCCCGTTAAAATATAAAGAGGTTTTAATGCTGAGATTTGTCGAAGAAAAGGAATATGAAGAGATTATGGATATTCTGAAAAAGCCAAAGGGTTCAATTGCAACCTTGATTGCTCGTGGCAAGGAGATGCTGATTAAGGAAATCAAGGAAGAGAAGCTTAATTGTTTTTAAATTTATATTGCATATGGAAGATTTCATCAAAAATACAATTAAAAAAATCAAGACTCAACAGATTGCGCCACAGCCCAGATGGAAATATTTAGTTAAAAAGTATAGTAGCTGGGTGGCCCTTGTCAGCCTTATCATCTTTGGAGGTTTGTCACTTTCAGTGGCTTGGGCTACTGTTTCAAGTTTGGATTGGGATTTGTATCGTTTTGTGCATCAGAGTTTTTTCAGTTATGCTTTGTCAATTTTCCCATATTTTTGGGCAATACTGATTGGAATTTTCTTGCTAGTCGCCGTTTTTGATATTAGAAAAACTGAAACTGGCTATCGTTTCAGCTGGCTTAAGATCGCCCTTATAATTGTTGGGGGTGTTATTTTTCTCGGCTTGGCAGCATCTTTCATTGGAATTGGTGGAAGGTTTAATTCGATGTTGTCAGCTGGCGTTCCATATTATGGGGAGCATATGATGGTCACAAAAGAATCACAATGGATGAATCCTGAAAAAGGATTTTTGGCTGGAACGATAGTTTTAAGTTCTGAAAGCAACTTGCAATTTGCTGATTTGAAGGGGAAAAGTTGGAATGTTTCGCTTAATAAGGAAACATTAATAAGGCCAATGGCTAATATGTCACAAGGGCAAATGATTAAAATTATTGGAATAAAAACGGATAGCAGTAATTTTATTGCTATTGAGGTCAGACCTTGGATGGGAAGTGGTATGGGAGCAGGTCAACGAAATGGGATGGGTCCTGGTGGAGGCGGGCTGGGGGGAAATTAATTTGAAAACTTTTTCTGCCATTTCCGTTTTATTATATGCCGGCAGTAAATAATTAAATTAATACGAAAAAAACTATGCTTAAGAATAAAATTGTTTTAGGGGCATTAGGATTGGCACTTGTGGGCGTTGCAGCTTTTGGCTCAGGCGCTTTTGCTTCTCAGCGAGGAGCTGGAATGACTGGTCCAAATTATACACCAGAAAGACACGAAGCAATGGAAAAAGCTTTTGAGAGCAATGATTATGCTTCTTGGAGAAACTTGATGGGCGACAAAGGTGCAACCAGGGTCGTCAACCAGGAAAATTTTGCCAAGTTTGCTGAAATGCACGAATTGCGCGAGGATGGAAAAATTGACGAGGCTAATGCGATTCGCACGCAGCTTGGACTTGGTCAAGGTGGTGGAAAAGGGCAGGGCACAGGAGCTATGCACAATGGACAACGCGGACAAAACAGAGGGGGAAGTTTTGTTGATGCCGATGGAGATGGAAAATGCGATAATTTGAAATAGTAATTATTGCAAGCAAAAAAAGAAGCTCAGGCTTCTTTTTTTGTTGGGTGTGCAAGTCCATGAACATAATTAACACTTGGGTTAGTTGAAATTATTGGTTAATTTTCGATCAATTTGAGCCATAAGCTGTTCAATTTCTTCTTTCTTTTTCATCTTTCTGGCTACTGCTAATCTAGCGCTTTGCTT
>CAIPMZ010000081.1 GCA_903866285.1 uncultured bacterium | reverse complement strand
TTAAAACTTAAAACTTAAAATTAAGAATCCGGAATCTGGCGGATAGAATTTTATTATTATTTCAAATCATGTTTACTATATTTATCTTTATCGTCATCCTTGGTATTTTAGTCTTGGTTCATGAGCTGGGGCATTTTTTAGTGGCTAGAATGCATGGTATTAAGGCAGAGGAGTTTGGCTTTGGTTTTCCGCCGAGAGCTTTGGGCGTCGTGAAGGATGCTAAAAGTGGAAAATGGAAATTTATCAAAGGTAATAAGGAAGTTGTTTCTGAAAATACGGTTTATTCTTTAAATTGGTTTCCAATTGGCGGTTTTGTGAAAATTAAAGGCGAGGATGGCGATGGGAAAAAGGACGCCAATAGTTTCGCGGCTAAATCTGCTTGGATTAGGGTGCAAGTTTTAGCGGCGGGCGTGCTGATGAATTTTCTTTTGGCTTGGCTACTGCTTTCGGGAACTTTTATGCTAGGGACTTATCAGGATGTTACGGGGGAGAATGTTGCTGGGGCTAAAATTTTAATTCAAGGTATTGAAGAAAATTCGCCCGCTCAAAAAATGGGCTTACAAATTGGCGACGTGCTTTTGCGTGGTGGCAGCGGTTCTTTTAAGACCGTTACTGAGGTGCAAAGCTATGTTGGCGAGAATAAGGGTCGGGAAGTTTTGCTTGTCATCCAGCGAGGTAAAAAGGAGTTGCAATTAAAAGGTATTCCCCGGGAACAAGTTGAAACTGGGAAAGGTGCGCTCGGTATTTTTGGTCTCAGCGAAGTTGTGACGACTAGCTTTTCTTTTTTCGAAGCGCTCTGGAAAGGGCTAACTGAGATTGGTACAATTATTCTGTTAATGTTGGGGGTCTTTGGCAAACTTTTTATGGGAAATAAAGAGGGGCTGACCGTAACGGGTATCGTTGGGATTGCTTCCTATACGGGTCAAATTATTCCTTTAGGCTTTTCTTTTTTAATTCGCTTCATGGCGCTGCTAAGTATTAACCTTGGAATTGTGAATATCCTGCCTTTTCCAGCCTTAGATGGCGGTCGCATTCTCTTTATCTTAATTGAAAAAATTAAAGGTAAACCAATAAGTCAAAAAGTTGAACAAGCTTTTCACACAAGTGGTTTCTTGGCGCTAATAACCTTGATGGTGGTAGTGACTTATTTCGACTTAGTCCGCATAGATATTTTCACTAAAATTATGGGTATTTTTTAAAATCTCCCGAGCCAGTTGACTGGGGCAATGAAAATATATTCTTATGACCAAATACATTTTAAATTCTGGTGGGGTGCGAAGCTTAGTGGCAAAATACACCCAAAAAGGCTTTATTTAAGGGGAGAATAGGCTACTTGACAGTTGTTGCGTACTGTAATATACTACAAATAGATAATTGTTGAATACTCAGCTAGTCATGAATCAAGAATTGATCCAATATTTGCAAAAACAAATTTCAACTACTGATAGTCGGTTGAAAGTTTTTACACATGCGCTTAATGGTACCCAGCATCCAAAGCGTTTTCTTTATACTAAATTGCAAAAATATATCAATGATTTTTTGGAAAAAAAATCTTCAAATAGAATGGTTATTATGCCAGGGTTTAGGGGTGTGGGGAAAACAACACTAATGGCGCAACTTTGCACTGAACTCAAAAGAAAAAAGGTGGAAGCTTTTTTTCTTTCAGTTGAAGATTTGCGAAATTATTTTGAGGCAGGCGTTAGTGAAATAGCGCTAGCTTATGAGCAAATTATCGGAGGCGATCTGGAAAATTTGGAAAAGCCAGTTGTGATTTTTTTGGATGAAGTGCAAACTGATCCGAATTGGGCGATTTCTTTGAAGCTTTTGTTCGAAAAAACGAATAAAGTTTTTTTCTGCGTTACAGGTTCTTCGGCAATTGATTTGCAATCAACGCCGGATATCGCTAGGCGAGCTCTTTTTGAGCCAATGACGCCAATGTCTTTTGGGGAATATCAAATGATAAAAAATAAACTTGAGCCGCCAGTTGGGTTGGGAGAAAAAATCAGGCAAGCGATTTATTTTTCAAAAACAGTGGAAGAAATTTTTGCAGAGCTTTCCATGCTAAGTGGCGGGGTGAACAGCTATTGGGCGAAAATAGATAGGCATGATATTAAGAAATATTTAGCTTACGGGACGTTTCCCTTTGCGCAAATAATGCCAGATGAAATTTCGATTTACAACACTATCTCAGCTTTGCTGGAAAAAATTATCAAACAAGATATCCCAAAGCTTGGAAATTTTGATCAGGAAACGCTTGGCGTGGTAAAAAGAATTTTATTTGCAATTGCAGAAAATGACATTACGAGTTTGACTACCCTGGCAGATAAATTTAAACTGAATCGTCTGACGCTGGCTAATATTTTTGAGGTGCTGGAAAAGGCGCAACTGCTGATTAAGATTCCACCGCATGGTTCAAATATGACTATTGCTAATAAGGCTAATAAATATTTATTTATGAGCCCAGCAATTCGGATGTCCTTTTTTTATTTTTCAGGCAATGAAGGAACTTATCTAACTAGGCAAGGAAAATTATTGGAGGATTCTATCGGGGCGCATCTGTATCGCGAGTTTATTGTTAGGGGAGCTGGGGTTATTCGCTACGACAGTGCCCAGGGAGGTGCGGATTTTGTTTTACAAATTGGAAACTCCAGGAAAATTGTGATAGAAGTTGGACTTGGAAACAAGGATAAAAAGCAAGTAATGGCGACTATGAAAAAAATCAAATCAAGTTATGGGATTATTTTTTCTAATACGCCACTGGCTTTTGATGCAACTGCTAAAGTCATCAATATTCCGCTTGATTATTATTTTTTGATGTAGCGTGGGTATGCTATGACTATGCATACTAGCTTGGCATCGCAAACAGGCATAAAAAATTTTAAAATATTTTAATTCCATATATCCATTTATGGAAGTGGGGAGTATTTCAATTTTTTAATAGATAGTCTTCTGAAAAAAGCGTGTGATCTGTCTGACTTGAGAAAATCAAAACTTGGTGATAGCATGAAGGCAAGGAAAATAAAGTATCAAAAATAAATGAATAATATTTCTAACGATTTGATTGTCGAACTTCATGTACCTGATTTGGAAATGGCAAAAGACTTTTATACCAAGTTAGGATTTGAAGTTGCAATGGATGATAAACCTAATGAAAAAGAGCTTGGCTATTTGACGATGGTTCGCAAAGACAATGCTGGAAGCACGATGCTAAATTTTTACGGCGGAGATGAAAGAGTTTACAACCAAGCATTTTTCAAGCAATTTCCGAAAGACACCAAGAGCGGTTTTGAAATCAGTGTAACGATAGTGGTTAGTGATATTGAAAAATTGTATGCGATTGTAAGTACTGAATTGAAAGAAAATATTGTTCGAGAAATAAAAAATCTTGAAGACCACGAGCACAGCTGGAAAGATTTTCGCATGGTTGACCCTTTCGGATTTTATTTGAGATTTACCGAGTTGGTTGATTGGGGACAATAATATTTATTAATATTTTTGATAAAATTTTAAGCTTCCATTTTAAGAAATTAATAAACTATCTAAACTATGCGATCATATAATTTTACTGCGCAAAGAAAGAAAATCTATCGGCTTTATGCCCGGGGGCTTGATTTGCGCGACATTGCTAGGGAAATTAAAGTCTCAGCTACGCGCATTGACCAAATTGTTAAAAAGATTCAAGAAAACGTGCCTAAAGCGGAGTTGGACAAGATTAAAATGCAAGTTGCTCGCTAGGTTAAAGCCATCCTTTACTAAAGGGGGACATTTTAATAAAAGGGTGTGCAAGTCCATGAACATAATTAACACTTGGGTTAGTTGAAATTATTGGTTAATTTTCGATCAATTTGAGCCATAAGCTGTTCAATTTCTTCTTTCTTTTTCATCTTTCTGGCTACTGCTAATCTAGCGCTTTGCTT
>CAIPMZ010000080.1 GCA_903866285.1 uncultured bacterium | reverse complement strand
GAAGCAAAGCGCTAGATTAGCAGTAGCCAGAAAGATGAAAAAGAAAGAAGAAATTGAACAGCTTATGGCTCAAATTGATCGAAAATTAACCAATAATTTCAACTAACCCAAGTGTTAATTATGTTCATGGACTTGCACAGCTACCCGCCCTAAAAATCTTAACTTTACCATTTGATAATTGGCTATTTTAAGGCTGCACTATTTTTAACTTATTGGCTCAACTAAAGCAAGATAAACTAATTAACCCAACTTTAGAGCTTGTTTAGTTGACTTTTTCTGATTTACGTGCTAAACTTGCAATGTGAAAATATTGTTGGAAAAATCGTCGAGCCCCGCATAATTTCAAATTTTACAAACCTAAATATCACTTCAAAACTATGAATGGTGTAATCAAAAAGAAAACTGACAAAGGCTTCGGCTTTATCACCTCTCCAGAATTGGGAAAAGACTTATTTTTCCACAGCAATTCTTTAGTTGGTGTTTCATTTGATCAACTGCAAGAAGGAGACAATGTTTCTTTCGAATCAGAAGAATCTCCAAAAGGCTTGAACGCTGTTAATGTTACCCTAGCGTAATCTTAGCACTCGCTTTTCAAAAAACTCTCTGGCTTTACGCTTGAGAGTTTTTTGTTTGGCGAAAAAATATTAAATTTTTAAAAGCCAACTAAGTTTTAAGCTGCTGGAAATACATATCCACGTCGCTAATCCATTTATTTGCAGCCGCTTGTCCACCAGTAGCAGCGCAGCTATTGCCACATTTCCAAACTACCATTTTAGCTGCCGTATCTTTATCGTTTTCCTTAACCAGGGTCGCGATCCTTTTAGCCACAGTATTGACGGCATCCTCAGGGCTATTAAAGCAAGTGTGTCCACCTGTCCCCATCCGCTCTCGCTGGCCTCGATATCCAACATAATTATAGCAATCTTCACCATCCAATAGCGGCACTCGCTTGCCCCAATTACTTTCTTTCTTGGCAATTGCCACCATAAAGGCTGCCACCGTTCGATCTTGCTTAGCGATATAGGGCACCATCTTCTCAATTGGATATCCCTTCACCATTATATAAATTTCTTTTTCCAGCGTAGCACTATCGCTGGCCTTCTTTATTTCCGCCAGTTGTTTTAGAAACAACGGGTCATTTAAGTCAACATTTTCTAAATTATCCTCGGGAGTAACTGTCGCTGAACTTGCTACTTTTGAGGATGAATCGAGCTCCTGCATTTGCGCCACTGGTTGTTGAAATTCATCTGCGGCCGCTGCCCCTTGGCCAAGATATTTATACATAAAAGTCATCGTAACCATCCCAAATAAAATTGAGCCCACGATAGAAAGGTTCCAAAGACGCACTAATGAAAATTGCCCCAGCAAACTCTCAGAAGTTTTTTGGGTCTGCGCCCGTAACAACCCAACTTTTTCCTCCAAAAGTTTTAACAAGTAACTCGCCTGATTTGGTCGATATTGAATAAAGTCGTGCACGACTCGCGAGTGTAAATTATCCCACTGGCCAACTCGTCGCTCTAATTTAATTCCGTGTCTCATCGATTGGGCTTCCTTGGGCGTAACATAAAGCTTCGAATCTTCGGTAAAAAAAGTCTGCATCTTTTTCCCACGCGAATAAAGGATAGTCTCACTTTTTTTCAAGCTTAGACTACCTTCTAAAAAATCCTCCTGACAGACGCTGGCTTTGGACTTGATATCCAAACAACGTCGTGTTTTTATTTTTGTATTCATGAACACAGCTTGGCGCTTAAAAAACTAGGGTGTTTACGGGTCAGTCGACTAAGTTATAAGAGGCTTACCTGACCTTTTTAATAAATTGCAAACGCTTTTAACTAATTGCATTCCTTATTATAGCACTCTTTCCATTTTTAAAAAAGAGCCAAACTAAAGTCAGGCTAATTAAGCCCAGGGACAGGAGTTGTCCCAACGTAAAGTTTAAAAAAATAAAGCCCAGCTGGGGATCTGGCTGTCGAAAAAACTCGCCGATAAAACGAACAATGCCATAGCCGAGTAAATAAAGAGCCGACAAGGAGCCAGCCTTAAACTTTTCTTGGTTTCTTAATTGCCAAAGAATCCCAAACAATAAAAGTCCCTCCAGACAAGCCTCTAAGATTTGGGAAGGGTAACGCAGGACACCTGAGCTAGCTGGAAAATACATTCCGATTTTTAAAGTTGTCACCCGGCCGAATAATTCGCCATTGAGAAAATTCCCAATTCTCCCAAAAAAGTATCCTGCTGGCAGAGCCGGCACAATAAAATCAGCCCATTTTAAGAAATCAATTTTTCGTGCCCTTGCTAGCAAAAACATCCCCGTAATGCCACCAAGCAAAGCCCCGTGATAACTCATTCCGTATAAACCAACGAAGCTACCCATAGCAAAATCAAAAGGCGAAATAATTTGCCAAGGATGCAGCGAAAAATAAGTCCAGTTATAAAAAATAACATAGCCAAGCCGCCCGCCCACCAGCCCAGTAAAAAAGGCCACCAAAAGAAAATTCAGAATTATATTCTGCAGTTGTAGTTTACGATTATTTTGACAATTTTTGTTTTCCAGCTTTCCCTTTTTTTCTGAAATTTGAAATTTTTCAGCTACTTCCCCTTTTTCTATTCGCCACTTCAGCAAAAACCAAACTGTGGCAAGACCCACCAAATACATCAGCGAGTACCACCGCACAGCTAAAAATCCTATCGTAAAAGCGATAGGATTAATTAGCTGAGGAAGCTGTTGATAAGAATCGAGGGTCATTATGTATTATGTATTATGTATTATGGGGTCAAGCGCAATTTATGGTTCTAATTTTTACGAGCTTGTTTGCTTTTGGGAGGCTTATGAGCGACAGCGAGTACTGAGCGATTGGTCATAACTCCTGACCAAGAAGCGTGCTCCCAAAAGCAAACGAGGGAAGTAAAAATTGCTAACTTAATTTCCGCAAGCCCTATATTGCATATGACCCGTATCATGTGTTCTATTTTCTATGCTCCATGCTTTGTGCTATGTGCTATGTGTTACGTGTTGTATTTCTCAAGCTGTCCCTTAAATTCATCAGCGTAAATATCCCAAAGAGAAATAAACAGCGCGACAATTATCGGCCCGATCAGTAGCCCCAGAAAACCAAAAATCCCAATCCCACCCAAAGTGGCGAAAAAGACAATCAAGGGGTGCATTTGTGTCTCCTTTCCAACTAACTTAGGTCGCAGAAAATTATCAATCGTGGCAATTATCCCCCCGCCAACTCCTAAAATAACCCAGCCCTGCCAAATATTTCCAGTTAAAAACATTACTATCGCCGTCGGAAACCATACTAAACCCGAACCAAACATCGGGATCAAGGCGCAAAACATCATAAAGATTCCCAAAATAAAAGCTGAAGGAATGCCGAGCGCTAAAAATAGGAGCATTCCGATGGAACCTTGGATAATCGCAATTATCAATGCTCCGCGCGCCGTGGCCCGCGTAATTGCAGTAAACTTTTTAATTAAGATTTTTTTATGTGAATTTTTAAGTGGAATAAGATAAATAATATGTTCAACGAGATTCTTTCCCTCAATCAAAAGGTAATAGAGGGTAAAGAAAATAACTATGGAAAGAAAAGTTGTATCAGCAATGCCCTGGTAAGTTTTCTGCACAACCACGAAAGCCCCTTGCCCAGCCTGAGAAATAAATTTACCCATTGTATCTTTATTAATCACATTTTCCAAACCCAAAGATAACAGAAATTGATTTTGGTTTATATAATTAATTGTTGGCTCAGCATATTTTTGATAAACACTGCCGCCTGAAATGGTGTTTTGATATAAAAAGGCTGTTTCTTTAGCAATAATGCCAATGACTCCACCAGCGATTATGAAGAAAACGATAATACCAAATAAAGAAATCAAAAGCGAGCTTAAGTGTTTGCGCCCGCCCGTTTTTTTCACCAAAGAGTTATACGGCCGCTGCAAAGCTCCCGCCAGGACGCCAGCTAAAATAACTGCAAAGAAAAAAGGTTGAAAAATAAAATAAGTAGCGACGCTCACCCCAAATAAAACCACAAAGAAAAAGTGCACGTTGTAATCTTTTGATTGCATATTTTTTCCGCTTAATAAATTAACAAGCCCAATTAAACTCGCAACCGGAGACGTTGGAGGCTTAGCCTCCAAGGGGAAGGCGGAGCCTCCTTGCAACTGGCAGTGATTTTCTTGGTTTAATATTAGAACCTTTCGCTTCTTGCATTAATACAACCAGCTTGCTAAAATTATACCATGCGAAGAATTTAATTCAAACTCACTTTAAACAATTATCATGGGATTATTAGAAATGAACCGCAATAAGTTTATTGTTACAGCTGATGATTTTGGCTTCAATGCTGAAACAAACCGTAAGATCCTCTACCTAGTCGAGCTTGGAAAAATAGATCGCGTCGCGGTTATGCCCTATGGCCAAATCTCTCCAGCAGAGCTTGAACAACTAGCCAAAAGTAGGGTAAGACTAGATATCCACCTTGACGTCTTACATAAATTTGAAGAAAACCAAAATAGAAATTCCGGTTCCATCAAAAGAGGTTTGGAATTTCTTTTAAAACTTCTTACGGGGAAATTAACTACTAAGAAAGTTGCGCTTGATTGGGAAAATCAAATTGAAGCCTTTCGCAACCTTTTCGAAAGAAATCCGGATGGAATAAACTCTCACGAACATGTTCATCTCTTTCCACCCTTTTTTAAAATTGCCTTAGCCCTACAAACTAAATACGAAATTCCTTATGTTCGTTTTGGCGATAGTGTTTTTACGCTCCACCATAAACCCATCGCCTATATTTTACATCTTTTAAGAAAAATCAATCTAAGAAATTGCCTCAAGCATAGCTGTATTTCCTCTGGCTCGCTCATTAGTTTAGATTGGATTACTAATTTTGAGACTTTTTTTAAAAATCTCCCCGAGGGAACGATTGAAATAGTCTGCCATCCAGAACTTACAGAAGACTTTGAAAAAATAAAAAAATATTTTTAATTAACGTCATTGCCTCATCTTTCATTCGCTGGCCGAGGGTATACTTATATTGACGAGAAAAATTATCACTCTCAAGCAGAATAATTTTCAAAAGTTCATAACTTGATTTATAGACAGCCAGATTGTAATAGAGGGTCATGGATTTTTTCAAAACTTCAATTAATTATTTTGATGTTTCGAGCAATCCAATAGCCATTTCCACAGTAAAATATACTGAATGGTTTTCCCGTCCTTTTTGACTGTTTTTTCCACTTGGCCATTCAAAATAAAACTATTTTTAAGCTTTAATTCAGCCATAGCTTCCCAAAGGGCTCGCTCTTCTCTTTCGATTGTTTTAGGGCTACTCATTTCGAAGCACACCTGGATTAACTGCTGAACTTTATTTTTTTGTTTGACCACAAAATCAACCTCGAAACCTTTCTTAGTTTTGAAATAAAAAAGCTCATTCTTTTGATCGCTGACGAGTTGCCCGCACACGATGTTCTCATAAACAGCCCCCGTATTGTCGCTATTTTTAAAAGCAATGTTTTGGAAAAAGGCAATGTCAACTGTGTAATATTTGTCGGGATTGTAAATTTGTTTTTTTAAGGAATAGCTGAAAAGTGACAACCGACGAAACAAGAAGCTACTTTCAAGATAGTCCAGATAATTTTTGACTGTGTTGAGGTTTTTCAGCTCAACGCCCTGGCTAAGATTTTTCAGCGACTGAATTTGCCCAAGATTGGAAAGCAATAAATGCGCCAGCTCTTTGAGCTGCTGTTGATATTTCACGCGATAGCGATTAACAATATCTCGAGAAATAATATCTTTGAAATATTCTTGAATCAGTTCAATTGAATGCGTTTTTATAAACGCTGGCATGCCCCCAAACAACAAATATTCCTTGAAGGTTTTTTCAATTTTTATTTTTTCTGCTGGTTGATAAAAACTCTCTGCCGTCAGTTTATAACCCTTAAAATTTATTAAATATTCCTGAAACGATAACGGATGCAGGGTGATGGGGATATTTCTACCCGTCAGTGAAGTCGCCAGTTCGGAAGAAAGCAAGGTGGCATTGGAGCCAGTAATAAATATTTTATATTTATCCTCTGCATAAATTCGGTTGAGCCATTTTTCCCAATATTTGACATTTTGAATTTCATCCAAAAATAGAAATATTTTTTGCTTTTTATTTGGAGCATACAACTCCAGATAAGCTTCCAGTAACTTGGCAAAATCATCTTTGTCAAATTCGATCAATCTTTCATCTTCGAAATTAAGATACAAAAATTGTTCGGTGCTAAGTTTTTCACGCTGAGCATATTCATCCCAAAGTAGCCGCATCAGGGATGATTTTCCACATCTTCTGATGCCGGTGATAACCAGCACTTCATTTGTTTTTTGAAATTTTTGGTAAAAACCATGCAAAATATCCCGCTGGAAAAGGTCTTGCTTTTCCAGAAAGGCTTTTTTTTGGCTCACTATAGCTTGCTTTAGCCTCTCCTTGTTCATATGGATCATTATTAATATATTACATTGTAATTGTAATATACTATATCAAATATTGCAATGGGGTTGCAATACAGAATAAATTTAGCTCATGCTAGCTAAAAGTTGGAGACTTAGCTTCCTTGCAACCAACAGCGACTTATTTGATTTGGTATAATATTTTGACTATCACTTAATTTTCATTTGGAAATTATTCTTAAGTTACTCATTGGAAATTACTTAATTGGAAATTATCTGAAAATTGATCATTGAAAATTTTTTCAGGGAGGGTGTTCTTGCCCCTTAAAGGGCAAGAACCAATAGTCGAATTGAAAAATAGCTAATTCTTGAGGCAGCGGACCGAAAAACCGTACGACTAAGAGTACGTGAGCCGATAGACTGTGGCGTAACCAGAACTGAGGTTCCGATTCCACGCATTAGAACTTGAACTCTGAGAGGACGACCAGAAGGAGACGTAACTGGCACGATAGTAGAACGTGCCGGTGGTATTGCGGAAGCCGGCTAGCTTTCCAGTAAACCCGGAAGAATTATTGCCCCCGGAAGTTTCCATGGAAAGCTTGCTGCCCTCATTTGTCCCTCGCCATCCGGTTGTGGTTGTGTCAAAGGGAAAATCAGTG
>CAIPMZ010000079.1 GCA_903866285.1 uncultured bacterium | reverse complement strand
AATGAAACATGGGCCGATTGCACTTATTGATAAAAATTTCCCCTCGCTTTTTGTGGTGCCAAAAGATAGTGTTTATGAAAAAAATATTTCTGGGATGCAGGAAATTAAAGCGCGCGGAGGAAAGATTATCGCTATTGCCACAGTTGGCGATAAAGAAATTAAAAAGCAGGCCAACGATGTAATTTTCATCCCTAAAACCCTGGAAATGCTCACACCGCTGCTATCCGTGATTCCCTTGCAACTTTTGGCTTACTATGTTGGCGTTTCTAAAGGCTACGATGTTGACAAGCCTCGCAACCTGGCAAAAAGCGTGACTGTGGAATAGCGTGAGGGCTTGACTTTGAATCGAAATACTGTTGCCAATTAATTTTTATCCCCCCGTTCTGATATTTAAGGAATAGATCAGACGGGGGATTTTTAATTTGCTTTAAAAAACTTTTTACGTTAGGGTAAGGATATGGATAATCAGAAGTTAGCACAATTTTTAAACGAAAATAATTTGCCGAAGTTTCGTTTGGGGCAAATTCAAAAGGCCGTCTTTACGGAGGGGGTTTCTTCATTTTCGGAAATCACGACCCTAGCTAAAGATTTACGAGAGAAAATGGATAAAGAAATTAAAATCCTTTCTTTTGAAGTTGAGAAAGTTTTAGTGGCCGATGACGGACAGTCGATTAAGGCATTATTAAAATTAAATAATTATCACTGCGAGCGAATTAGCCAGCAGGATGATGAGTCGAAGAATCTGGGCTCAGATCTCTCCATTAAGGTCGAGATGACACATGATTTAATTGAAACCGTCCTAATTTCTCCAAAGCCTGGCACGTGGTCGGCTTGTATTTCTTGTCAGGTTGGTTGCGCGATGGGTTGCCGGTTTTGCGCTACTGGCAAAATGGGCTTCAAGCGTAACTTAACCGCCGAAGAAATCACCGACCAAATTCTTTTTTGGAAACAATACCTGACTGGAAATTACAAATTAAAAATTACAAATTCAAAATCAAGCGGTGTTGAAAATAATCAAGAAGATAATTTAACTCCATTTCAAAATTCAAAATTAAAAATTCAAAATTCCGATGTTTCCAACATCGTCTTTATGGGTATGGGCGAGCCTTTCAATAATTGGGAAAATGTTTCACAGAGTATCAAGGATTTAACGGATGAAAAATTGTTTGGCTTTGGCGCAAGGAGTCTTTCGGTTTCAACCGCTGGGATTGCTAGTGGGATTGAAAAAATGGCAAGCGAGTTTCCGCAAGTGAATTTGGCAATTTCTCTCCATTTTGCCAGTGATGAAAAAAGGGGTCTTTACATGCCAGTCAATAAAGTGGATAATCTGGAAAGTTTGAAAGTAGCTTTGCAAAAATATTTCGAAGTGACCAAGCGGAAAGTTTTTTTAGAATACATTATGCTTGAGGGAGTTAATGACAGCGCGCTGGACGCAAAAATGCTGGCGCAGTATTTGCACTCCATTGGTAGTATGCAACTGCTCCATGTGAACCTGATTCGCTATAACGCCACCAGTGCAGACCTTAAACCTTCTTCAAAAACTCGCACGCAACTTTTCAAAAAAGAATTGGAAAAATATTTCATCAACGCCACGATTCGGAAAAGTTTGGGCGAGGAGATTAAAGGAGCTTGCGGGCAGTTGGCTTCTTAAATAAAATTGTTATATTGTTAAACTGTTATATTGTCGTTCTTTTTTTATGACAATTTAGCAATATAGCAATATGGCAATTTGAGCCTTTGCTTGACAGGGTTTGAACTTTGTGGTATTATTTATAGTTAAAAAATAGTAAGTTGTATGGTGGAGTTCGTTGAAATTTTTGGTCTTTCAAACATGCTAAAACGAAAAGGAGCTTTTATGTTAGTAGCAACAAGAAGAATCGAGAAGCGTTTGGTGGATATTCATAACGTGTCTTTTCAGCCTTTTGAAATAACCGTTATAGAATATTCCGATAGAACGGTTAGAGCTTCTTATCGAGAAGAAAAGCAAGCAGATGTTTTTTTCTCAGAGAGCAGGAAGGACCCTCGCGTGGTTATAGAAGAGGTCAAGAAATTTCTTGGTTGCGTTCTTGGGAAAAAATCCAACTACGCCATCGGAGACTTTAGCATCATTCTCCAACTTCATCCGACTACTCGCAAGTGGAGAT
Source organism: uncultured bacterium (assembly GCA_903866285.1). Classification (GTDB taxonomy): domain Bacteria; phylum Patescibacteriota; class Minisyncoccia; order Moranbacterales; family GWC2-37-73; genus CAIPMZ01. Next base: position 7,262 of record CAIPMZ010000079.1, on the reverse strand, counting down.
TTAAGCTTATTAGTAAGAATCCCATACCGAACTTTTGCAGTGAGTATCTTTATGCTAATGAAGAAGCAGCAGAAGGCGAAGCGTTCATAATGGCTGATCGAGAGAGTGATGCATCTCAAGATTGAGCAAGAGTTTTCCCCAAGTTGAGTCCCGTTGGCTTTTAAGCAGCGGGCTCTTTTTTTGCGTTAAAAATGCAAGATATTCCATCAGCGCTACTAGCTGGAAAAGTTTGGGCGAGGAGATTAAAGGAGCTTGCGGGCAGTTGGCTTCTTAAATACAATTGTTATATTGTTAAACTGTTATATTGTCGTTCTTTTTTTATGACAATTTAGCAATATAGCAATATGGCAATTTGAGCCTTTGCTTGACAGGGCGGGAATTTTGGGGTAAGATTTAGTGTTGGAAAAACAAGTGAAGTTCGTTACAAATTTTTAGTCTCTCAAACATTAAAATGAAGAGGAGTTTTATGATGGTAGCAACAGAATCGAAAGTAGGAAATGTTGGGACCAGTTTATGGGAGGTTGCATACTTTGGGAAAGTTAAGGTATGTTTTCGGACACTTTCCGCTGGGATGATTGTTTCGTCTTATCAAGTGGCTGGATCAGTAGAAGTTTTTTTCCCGCCAAGGAAGCAAACCATCAAAGCCGCAGTAATGGATCTTGAGGGATTCCTTGCAGATGTTGCAGGGAGACTGCTTGAGGAAACGATTGAGGGTTGCTTGGTTATATTGCAACTTAACGAAACCTCACTGAAGTGGAGGTTTATAATTGTCAACAAATTTGCCGGCAAAGACTTCTGCAGCAAGTTTGATTTTGCCACTGAAAACAAGGCTAAAATAGGAGCTCGTTTAAGCCTTGTAGACGCTGATTCGCCCAATAATTAAGCGGGCTAAGCGGCATGAAAAGTTTTTTTATTTTGTGAGTCCCGTTGGCGTTTAAGCTAGCGGGCTCTTTTTTATGTTAAAAAGCCAAAATATTCATCTAAACATCTAAACATCTAAATATATAAGCATTCAAACAATTACAACAGTTAGAACATCTAGAACAATTATAACCCCTATAACTTTTTAACCAAGTAAGTATCCTTCAATTTATAGCCAGCTTTGCGATAATAGTTGCGAACTCCAACTCCTGAAATTACGACAATCTTCTTGAGGCCATATTCTTCCTTGGCAATCCGCTCAGCTTCGAGGAGGAGTTTTTTTCCAAGCCCAATATGTTGAGGGCCTACATTATTTTTTTTATCAATTTGAGTCATTTTGCCATAGGTGTGGACTTCACGGATAAGGGCGGCGTTTTTCAAAACTGGGAGCAGTTCGTATAGTCTTTCACTGCGTGGGAGCTCAGCTCCCACAAAGGGAGCTGAGCTCCCAGATGGAATTCTTAATCGAAGTAAAGCGAATAATTTTTGCTTGCCCGCCTCAACTCGCGGAGATTTCTGTTCATCGACGTGAGGCGGGTCGGGGCTAACATATTGTAGGAAAATTTCTTGGCCGTCAGAAGCTGGATAGTCAATTCGGTTTAGAATAATTGGTTCTTTGGTTGTATAACCTTCGCGGACTTCGCGACAACGGATGCAGGGACAATTTGAATCAGGAATAATAATCTGACGCAGATTAGAAATGGTCGGGCCAGCTACGATAGACGAGGTTGGAACATCACGAATTAGGCGCGCGATGCGGACGTAAGGTACGATAGCTTCGTTTTTAATTTTTAAAACTAGCTTTTCAAAAACTCGATTTGTTAGCGGTTTATAGTTTTCTAACTTTTTAGAAGTGTGACACATCTCTGCGATCGCAGACTTCTGTCGCGTTTTTATTTTTTGTTTTTTCCAAATTGTATAGAGTAAGCTGTCTTTTAAAATAACGGTGGGATAAATTTTAAGCATGTCTGGTTGGAAATTGGAATCTTCGAAAAGTTTTTTAAACATCTCAAAATCGCGCTTAGGCGTCGAGCCTGGCAGTCCTGGCATCATATGATAGTTTATTTTAAAACCGGCGTCCTTGAGCAAGCTGGTAGCCTTGATGGTGCTTTGGATAAGGTGTCCTCGTTGATTGAGTATCAAAACGTCATCGTAAAGACTTTGCACGCCAAGTTCTACGCGCGTGCAGCCAAGCTCTCGAAAATTAAGAACTTCTTTTTCGTCAATATAATCCGGCCGGGTTTCCAAGGTCAGCCCGATAATTCGATGCCTAGCCTTTTCATTTTTCCGTTGTTCATTCAAAAGTTTTTCATCCAGAGACTTTATGAACTTTATAACTTTATGAACTTTATAACTTTTATCGTATTCATTACACGCCTGAAAACACCTCGTGATAAATCTTTTTTGATAAGCTTTCGGCAGGTAAGAAAAAGTTCCGCCCATCACGATTAGTTCGATTTTGTCGGTTTTATGCCCATTAAGCTCCAGTGAGCGCAGACGATTTTGGACTTGTAAATATGGGTCAAAATGCGAATCAATCGCGCGCATTACGGCCGGCTCATTAGAAAGATAGCTTTTTGGCATTTCTTTTTCACTCGGACAATAAATGCATTTGCCTGGACAAGGATAAGCTTTAGTTAGCACCGCTACTACGGCTACGCCAGATTGGGTTCGAATCCGTCGGCTAAGTAAAATTGCTTCAAAAGCTGGATTAGGCTTAACCACATTTTCCAAGACCAAATCATTGTAACGATCGCGCAAATCTGCATTAGTTGGAATTGGTAATTTATATTGCTTGGAAAGTTTTTTCTTCAGTTGTAAAAATTCCTCCTGGGTTGCGGGAAGCTCGTCGATTGCCGAGATGATAAAATTGTCGTAAGCTGAATTCATATGAAAAAAGAAATTGCAGAAAAAATATTAAAGGAAACTGAGATTGGCTATGATTTGATCTCTCAGAAATTTTCTCAAACCAGAAAACATTTTTGGCGCGGGTTAGAATTTATCGGGGACTGCGTAAAGGCGGGTGAGACGGTTTTGGACTACGGCTGTGGAAATGGACGCTTGCTGGAGCTGATTAACTCTAAAAATATTAACTACTACGGTCTCGATATTTCTCAAAGTCTGATTGATTATGCCCAAGCGCAGTATAAAGGCGACAATTTACACTTTTCTAAAATCAGTCCCGTTCAAAGCACTATACCACTTGCGGACAATTTTTTCAATACTATTTACAGTATCGCGGTTTTTCATCATTTTCCTTCGAAAAAATATCGGCAGGAGATTGCAAGAGAGCTTTATAAGAAAACAAAAGTTGGTGGGCAGATTATAATTACAGTCTGGTATCTTTTTCAGCGGAAATATCGTAAGAATATTTTGCGAAATTGGCTAAGGAAATTATTTGGCAAAAGCCAGCTGGATTGGAACGACTGCGAGATTTCTTTTACGGATAATCAAGGTCAGCGTTTTTGGCGTTTTCACCACGCTTTCACAAGGGGGGAATTGCGCAAGCTTTTTACGGAAGCGGGGTTTGAAATTGAAAGATGCGAGGTCGTAAATGAAAGGAACATTCTCTTAATTGGGAAGAAATAAGATGAAATAATTTTGAATTTCCAATTTTGAATTTCGAATCAAATCTGAATTTCTAATGTTTCAAAAATTAAAACATTCTAAATTTATTAAAAATTCAAAACTGGAAATTCAAAATTTATCGTGTATAATACGCATAATAACTGTTTTATCTTAAAATAAATTTATGTCTATTTTCCAATCTATTATTCTTGGCATTCTTCAGGGTTTGGGTGAATTTCTGCCGATTTCATCGACGGCGCATTTGATTTTGGCGCCGTGGTTTTTTGGCTGGAGCGATCCGGGCCTTTCTTTTGACGTGGCGCTTCATCTCGGAACCCTGATAGCCGTCCTGGTTTACTTTTTCAAGGACTGGCTAGGTATTTTCAAGAGTGCTTCAAACGCTGTATTCAAAACTAGTTACCGATTACCGATTACTGGTTACTCTTCAAACTTGCTTTTGCTTTTAATTATTGCGTCGATTCCAGGGGCAATTTTTGGGATACTTTTTGACAGTAAAGCTGAGGAGGCTTTTCGCAGTCCACTTTTGATTGCATTGACTTTGAGCGTGGTCGGTTTGATTTTATATCTAGTGGATAAGTGTGCTACGCAGCGTAGGGAAATCGGAAAGCTAAGTAAAATGGACGCGCTTTTAATCGGACTCTCTCAGGCGGTGGCGATTATTCCCGGAGTCTCACGCTCTGGCGCTACGATGACGACTGGACTTTTTTTGGGACTTTCTCGTGAGCAAGCCGCGCGTTTTTCTTTTTTACTTTCAACGCCGATTATCTTTGGCGCCGCGATTGTAAAAGTTCCGCAATTGCTCAAGACTGGAGTTGATGCTCCAATTCTTTTTGGGATCCTTGCTTCGGCGATTACTGGCTACTTGGCAATTAAATATATGCTTCGCTTTATTCAAAAAGTCGGCTACGCCCCCTTTCTTGGGTATCGCTTGGCGCTGGCGCTAGTTATTGTTGCGGTTTACTTTTTGAGATAAATATTTTTGACAGATAAAGAATTTGTGTTAAAATACCCCTAGGAGGTATGTAATAAAATTTTCAATGATCAATTTTCAATTTACAAATATATGATAAAAAAAATAGTTTCGCAAAAAGATAAAGAAGTTGTCAGGGAAAAAATTCTCAATCGAATCTCGAGAGTAGAGGGGCAGCTAAAGGGAATTCGCAGGATGGTCCAGGAGCAAAAAGAATGCATTGATATTATTACCCAAATCACGGCGATTCGGGAGGCGGTTTCGATGTTAGGGATCGAACTGCTGAAAAATGATTTTGTTTGCAATTGGGAAAAAGGTAAAAAAAGTATTGATGAGAAATATTTAAAAAGTCTTTTTAAGATGAAATGAGAATATAGAACATGGAACACATAACATGGAACATGAAATGCAAGATTTGTTTATAAAATAGGCATAAAATAAAATTTTGAAATAATTATTTTAAAGGGTATTAATCATAAAATGGGCATGGCATTTTTTTTGTTCCATGTTCCATGTTATATGTTTTATATGAGTCTATCATTTGATCTTGCTATTATTGGCGCAGGCCCGGCTGGACTTTCGGCTTCGGTTTATGCCTCGCGTTATGGAATTAAAAATGTAGTGATTGGTGGGATTGCTGGGGGGCTGACGACGCAGACGCATGAAATTGGAAATTGGCTGGGCAGCGAAAAAATCGCTGGTTATGAATTTGCAATGAAAGCAAGTGCTCATGCGGAAAGTTATGGCGCGAAAAATATTTTGGCACTGGTTGATACCATCGAAGCTAAAGAGGAAGGCTACTTACTTTTTTTAAGCAATGGCGAAAAGATTGAGGCGAAAACAATTTTACTAGCGATGGGAACCAAGCATCGCCACCTAGGAACCCCCGGCGAAAAAGAATTTGCGGGCAAGGGCGTTTCTTATTGCGCGACTTGCGACGGCTTTTTCTATCGCGGAAAAACGGTGGCGGTAGTGGGTGGAAATGATAGTGCGGCCGGAGCCGCGGTTTACCTTGGCGATATTGCGGAAAAAGTTTTTGTGATTTATCGCGGAGAAAAAATTCGTTGTGAATCTTTTTGGGCCACGGCGCTAGAGAAAAATCCTAAAGTCGAAGTTTTATATAATACGAACGTTAAGGAAATTAGGGGCGCTGAAAAAGTCCAGGAGCTTTTATTGGATAGCCCCTTTAAAGGTGCGGACACTTTAAAAGTGGATGGCGTTTTTGTAGAAATTGGTAGCGACCCGAATATAGAATTAGTTAAAAATTTAGGAATCGAAACTGATGAAGCTGGTTATCTTAAAATTGATCCGAGCGGAAAAACTAATCGTAAAGGTATTTGGGCTGCTGGGGACATCACGACGGGTAGCGATAAATTTAAACAAATTGTTACCGCCGCCGCTGAGGGCGCGATTGCCGTCCACAGTATTCATAAGCATTTGAAGAAATAACAGTCTTTTAAAAGTGTGACACAAGTCTGCGATCGCAGACTTCTGTCACACTTTTTTGGATAAGAAAATGGATAAAATTTGAGCCAGACATTTTCATGTCTGGCTCTTTGTTGGGATAAGTTGCTTAAGACTGTCTAGACATCGCTAGATGGTCTGCTAAATCATAAATTTTGCAAACGTGTTTTTCCCCGTTTGCTAATTTATATAGCTCAGCCCTTACTGGAACGGCGATCATTTGCCAGCCAGGCTGAATCCACTTGTTACTCTCCTTTGCAACAGCTCGGGGGTGAAAAATTCCAAAGAGCGTGTGCCAGGCGCGATGCTTAGTGACCCGATCTCTGTGCAAGTTACGGTCTTCATTCCCACCACCGTTGGCTTTAGCTAAAAGGTGATGATCATCTTCCGCCTCATTTTTTGATGGATTTTTCAGTAAATGGATAGAAACCTCATCCGGACCAGTTCTAGCGTGGATACTCATCTCTCTGGGCGCTCTTATTTTTTCAGGAAGAATAGGCGTGCTAGCCTTTTTTATTGCAAGAAGTGCCATTTCTAATGAGGACGTTCCTTGTGCTTGGATTGCTTTTTCTTTTTTCTCTGCCTTTCTTCTTTGTTCTCTGGCTCTTTTGTGGGGATTAGTGTAGCTAGTGTAGCCTGGGCAACTCATAAATCCTCCGATTTTTAAGTTACAAGTTATGAAGACATTTACTTCGTTAAGCTTATTTTTAGAGTAGCATAAGAACAACTAAATATCAAAATTAAGTGGAAAAAAATGAAAGCCCGGTGTTTAGTCGGGCTTTTCAACTTAGTGCTTGATCAGGTAGTTTCTGGTTGAAGCTGATTGTTACTAATGAAACTTTCAACCTTTTTCTCAACCTTCTTAATTGCTGAACGAAATTCCTTGACAATTATTTTTTCAAGTGATTTTATCTGTTCTTCAGATAATGAGGTCAAGTGGTTAATAGTTTTATTATTTTTTTTAAACCAGGCGCTGTTAGCATCGGGAAGTAATTTTATTTCTAATGTGGAAGTAGGTGTTTCAATGAAACCCCGGATGTTCGTGTTGGTTTTCATTACAGGCTCCTTGCTTAAATAAAGTTAATTATTTTTTTGGATAAATTTTTTAAAAAACAAAAAAAATCCACGGTAGGATTTTAGAATTGTTTTTTGTTTTTCTGGGTGGGCGTGCCTAGATTCGAACTGGGGACCTCGTCATTATCAGTGACGCGCTCTAACCAACTGAGCTACACGCCCATGTAAAAAATAAAAATGTAAATTTTAAAATGGAAAATTAAAGTTGTCGCTGAACGACTCAGTAATTTTGATTTTTGATTTT
>CAIPMZ010000078.1 GCA_903866285.1 uncultured bacterium | reverse complement strand
TTCCAGTTCTGGAAAGATGTAATAAACATTCTTGCCATCATAGGCGAGATTTCCGAAGCCGTGTATTATGCCGTTAAAAATCCGAGGAAAATAAGGTGGAGGGAAACTCTTTACTATATGGATGTGTGCGGGGCCGACGCTCTTCCCATATCCTGCCTGATATGCTTTCTGATGGGGCTGATCCTGGGCTTCCAGGGGGCGATCCAGATGCACAAGTTCGGAACTGATCTTTATGTGGCGGATCTGGTGGGGCTTTCCATTGTAAAGGAATTGGGCCCACTTATGGTTGCGATGATATGCACAGGCAGAGCTGGATCAGCTTTCGCCGCTGAAATAAGCACCATGAAGGTTTCAGAGGAAATCGACGCCATGATCACAATGGGATTCATTCCGAGCCGTTTCCTCATAATACCCAAGTTGCTGGCTCTGGTTTTGGTCATGCCGATTCTTACTGTTTTCGGAAATGTCATGGGAATAATAGGGGGAATGACCGTGGGTGTTTTCAGTCTTGGTCTTCCGATGATTTCCTATTTCAACAGGACCGTCCATATCGTTACTCCGAGATTTTTTTGCGAAGGGTTGCTTAAAAGTGCGGTTTTCGCAGTTCTCATTGCCGCAGTGGGATGTCTAAGGGGGATGGAGGCGAGTAACGATACACATGGGGTTGGAAGGGCGGCTACATCTGCCGTAGTGAGCGGAATTTTCCTGGTTATCGTGGCGGATACCCTCATGACTTATTTATTCAGCAAACTCTAATGTAGCACAGGCATCTTGCCTGTGAAATTTTGATACGATTATTGCAGGTAAATGAAATCTGACGACAAACGACTAGCGACTAAAGACCAAGTCATGAATGAAACAAAGTCAATTCCTGTAATTCAAGCCATAGACCTTACAGTGGGTTACGGGGAAACTGTTGTCCTTGAAAACATCAATTTTTCTATTGAAAAGGGGGAGATATTTGTCATAATCGGCGTATGCTTATCGAATGACTGGCGTTTGGCAAGCTTGGGATTTTAATTTTGGCCGGCCCAGTGCTGCGGATTTTAACCCAGCGCGAGACGTGCGAGCGTGGGGCTATAAATGGCAAGTAGCGCAAGTGTTTAAGTTGCTAGCTCCAACTGAGGAAAATGCGCGTCTGGTGAGCGTATTTTGGGGCTTGGTAAGTATTGTACTTGTTTATGGTGTTGCTACCTCTTTTACGAAGAAACGCGCCATAGGGCTTCTTAGTGCGCTGCTGTTCGCAATCAGCCTTACGGGGATCGCTTTTGACCGCAAGCTAAGGATGTACGCAATGTTTTATCCGACCTATTTAGCTTTAGCTTGGCTATTTTTTAAGTTTTATGAAGAAAAATATGCTGGAAAAAGCAAAATTATAGCCTTTTTTGAAAAATATGGGAAAGTTAATCTCCTCTACCTTGCGCCTCTCTTTTTAGTTGGCCTTTTGAGTTTACATTTGCAATTGCTAACAGTTAATCTTTTAGCGGCTTTTTTCGGTTACGTTTTTATCCAAGCAATTTTAAAGTTTAAGCAAACGAGGAAGCTTTCTTGGAATAAATATAGTTTTGCCACCCTGGCAATGCTAATCGGCGGGACGGTGGCGGTTAAATTTTTCCCTGGAACCGTTGGGATTTTTGTTTCTTCGTTGAAATTCTTCATTAATAATAGCGGTTATTTTGAAAAGATTTTAGCTGATTATAATAGCGCGCTCTTGGCGGTAATTTTTTTCCTATTAGGCGCGGTTTATCTTTATCGTCAGCTCGAGCGAAAAAAGGAAACAGTTTGGCTTTTAACTTCGATTTTAGTCCCACTTCTGATGGCGGCTTTTCTTTGGCGACGCACCCAAGGCATTCAATACGTTTTTTTCCTCCAAGCTTTTCTAATTATTTTAATTGCCAGTGGAATTTATGGGGTAGGGGAGTTTTTTAAAAAAAATCTAAGCGTCTTCTCTAAGCACGCGTTTGCCGTAGCAGTTTTGCTAGCGCTTTTACTTTTGCCGAATTATGGTTATTTTTTCGCCGATAACAATACCTATCATCGCACAGATACTGGTGATTATCGCAAAGTATTTTTATATGTGAAAAAGAATTTACAACCCGGCGAGGTTATTATGACTCGCAATTTCCGCAACTATTATCTTTCTGGCGCCAAGGTAAAGGTTATCGATTTTGGCGGCGAAGCTGCTAAAGAGGATTTTTCGCTTGACCAACTAAAGCAAATGCTAGTTGAAAATCCCCACGGCTGGTTAGTTCTTTTTGATAACGATGAGCTTTTTCTTTCCAAACAGGCTAAGCAGTATCTCGCCGAAAATCTAACGCTCGTCGATAATGTTAACATCCGCGGGTTTGCCAAGGCTTATCGCTGGTAATTGAGAAACCAAGCGAGCGCCGTTCTAATGCCAAATCAAATAAATCACTGTTAGTTTCAAGGAGGCTGGACCGCCCTAATGGAGGTCGAGCCTCCAACGTCTTTCTACTGCTAATTAAGTTGACTCCGTATTAGCTAATTAAGCTATCGCCCATAAGCCCTATTACAATATTTCAGTATATTGTAATAGCCTACCAGCCTCATTTCTATCACACGCTAAAACCTGCATTATCCCTATCTTTTTCCGTTACAATATTTCAGTATATTGTGATAGCCCATTTGCTTTTTTGCCATCAAAGAAATAAAAAATGACACAACTAGACTTGAAAAATGTCGCGATGAAAGCCTTTAGCTGAGCTATTATAGGGTAAAATATAGATTAAATGTCGCAAATAGGCTTGAAAAATGTCGCAATAAATGATATTGTTTATGTATGAATAAAAAACAAGTAAGACAAAACAAAATAACTTCTTTTATGGGAGGAAAAGCGGAAGTGTCAATATCTGATATTTTGTCTTTTTTAAGTGTTGGCATTGATAGAAAAACCTTGCAAAGAGATTTAAAAGAACTGGAAGAAAAATTTTTGATTTGCAAAAAAGGCGCAGGTAAAAGCACCGTTTATTCATTGGCAACACGTATTCACTTTTAGGCACCGAAGCCTTGATCAAGAATAATGTTGTGGGAAAAGGTAAAACCAAAGAAGAAACGCAGATGATTTTGAATCACAAGGATGCCTTTAACGAATCCATTCAGAATAGGGAAAGATTTAGAAAATTGAATTATGCTGATATTGAATACATTCACATGGTTTTAACTAAAAAGCTCGGGATTTCAAAAAATATCAGAAATGGAGCAGTTGGAATTACCGGCACGAAATATAAGCCATTAGATAATAGCCATCAGATAAAAGAGGTTGCACAAGAAATGGTAGCACTAATCAACGAAAAAGAAGCTATTTTCGAAAAGACCTTTTTAGTATCGATTCTTATTGCATATATTCAAATGTTTGAAGATGGTAATAAGCGAACCTCTCGGATGATTTCCAACGCTATTTTATTGGCACATAACTCAATCCCGCTTTCCTATAGGATTGTAGATATTGAGGAATATAAAAAAGCTGTAATATTATTTTATGAAATGAACAATCTTCATCATTTTAAGCGCATCTTTATTGATCAATTTGAAGATGCAGTTAAGAATTATTTCAAATAAAGAACTCTGCCGAGAACCGTCTTTGGCTGAACTTCGACTGAGCTTCCTATAGCTTATGAAAAAAATATTACTTTTTCCTGGAGCGTTTAATCCACCACATAACGGACACGTATTAGCTATTGAGGTTGCACTGAAAAGAATGTCTTTCGATGAAATTTGGATTATGCCATCTGGCAAACGAAACGATAAGACTATTTCTGTCACCTATGAGGAGCGGCGTGATTTGGGGAATCTTTTTGTTGAATATCTGCAAACGAAAATCACGATTCCTGTCAAACTCATGACGAATGAATTGGATGATCGAAAACAAAGACCGACCGAGGAAATATTAGCGGAAGTAAAATCGCAACCCGAAATACATTTTTCTCAGCTTATTGGGCTTGATGGTTATCTAAAGGTTGGAAAAAAAATACCAAATGAGAAGTTTGTTGTGATACAAAGACCTGGGTACGCACTATCTTCTGACTTTGCACAAAATGACAACGTTGTAATTCTTGATGGAGCAGTATCAGATATATCGAGCACCTCCGTCCGCATCCTTATCCAGAATCATGATTTGAAATACAAAGAGCTTGTGCCTGAGAAAATAGCCACTTATATCAACGAGCATGAGATTTATTTATAAATCCTTAAAGTAAAAATCATTTCTGGAACCTAATCGAGTACCGTCCTTGCAAAAAAACATCCTTAGCGATTGGAAATAGCCATCCCACCTTTTCTCCCCCAAATTACCACCTTTCTCATCCTCCCATTATCCCTATCTTTTTCCGTTACAATATTTCAGTATATTGTAATATTAAATTAAGAGAGCTTGGCTGGGGAGTATCCTTGATTGAGACTTGTTACAATATTTCAGCATAGCATAATCGGACTAAAACGGCAGCAGATGAAACTTTGGTTCTCTGATTTTTTTCATAAAGCATCTTTAATATGAGCAAGCAAATTGTAGCCAATGATAAAATGCAAAATGGATACTGTTATAAACTGACTGAACCGATGGGGCAGAATTTTCAGGCTGATTTTAAGCCAGAGCTTACGCCTAAGCAAATGCTGGCACTAGGGGTATTTAGTGGCAGATATTTACGTGATTGCCAAAGAGAATTTCCAGCTGATTGGTTTAAAAAAGCTAAATTGTTTCCACAAGGTTTAAAGGGGCATGATAAAAACTTAAATTTTTTTGGAGTCCAAGCTTCTCAACCATTGGCGGAGTGGCGGAGAAAAGGCTGGATTCATAGCGATGATCCTCGCGGTTGGTTCCAATGGTATTGTCGCTATTATTTAGGCAGAAGACATGAGGATGATGGACGCCAAATTAAAAGATGGCGAGCTTTTAGGCGTCATTTGATGGCAGTTAAAAATAATTGTTGGCCATGCGACCTAGCTTGCCGAAGTCGGCAACGCCAAGCGCTACTTCACTGGGCGTATGATAGTCGGAAAATCTAATTAGGCAGTTGGCTTCTTGCTTTTTCCGGGTAGCATTTTGACGATTAAGTTTAGGTCTTGGCGATCAATTTCTTTTAGGAAGTAGAGCATCCCAAGATAAAAGAGAAAAAGAAAACCACCAGAGAAGATAAAAAGTAGTCCTTGACCAGGTAAGAAAAAGGAAAGCAATAAAATCGTAAGTCCAGCGAAAAAGATTTTAAGCAGGCTGGAAATTTTTAAGCTGGCGCTGAATTCCTTTTTTAAATAGTAGAAAAGAGCAAGGGTTACGAAGATAGCAGTGATGCTTGTGGCTATGCCGGCTCCGACAATGCCAAGGGTCTGATTAACTAAAAGGAGATTAAGTCCGCCGTTAAGAAACATTGCAAAAAAGGCAATTTTTAGTGGGATGATAACTTTTCCAGCTCCCTGAAAAGCAAAACTCATTACGTAAAAAAGCGTTAGCAGCCCCACCCCAAAAGCCATGAACTGAAGCGCGCCGGCTCCAGCTGAGTATGGAGCGCCAAAAAAGAAAACCATCAACGGCTCAGCGTAACCAATAATTAGGGCGATAATTGGAACAAGTAAGAGGGTCATCATCCGAAAAGCTAAATTAATAGCGTCAGTCGTTTTTTGCTCGTGCTCGTTGGCGGTGGAATGGGAAATAACTGGGAGCAGGACAATCGTTAAAGCGTAGAAAAGATAATTTGGAATTTGAGAAATAGTAAAAGCTCCATTAAAAAGGCCAGTGGCATAATCGTCGCGTAGCATCGCTTTGACAACGAAAAGATCTAATGAAATTAAAGTCTGGTAAAGCACTAAAAAGCCTGTAATCGGTAGCGCATAGGCGAGTAATTTTTTAATGGGAAAAGTTTGGACAGTTTTTTTAACTTTAAAATGTTTAGCGTAAATTAGTTGGTCAATAACTAGCGCGATTAAAAAAACAACTAGGGAAACATAGATGTAACCTGTAATAAAACCTTCTAGCGAAAGGAAATAACCCAGGCCGACGATAATGGCTACGCGCAGGACTGAGCGAAGCGCTTTTAAAATAGATTGCATATTAAACTGATGGATGCCAGTGTAATAATAGAAATAGAAGGAATCAGCGGCGTAGCAGGGGATAATAAAAGCGGAAATGCGTAGCAGGCTAGTCAGGCCTGGGTCACGAAGTAAGTTTGCAATCAGGGGCGCTCCAGCGAAAAAGCCAGTGGTAATGACGGCCATCAGGAGTAGCTGGGCCAAGGCCGCTTTTCGTTTAATGCTTGGAATTAGTTCGGGTTTCTTGGTTAGCTCGGCGCTTAAAAACTTACTCATCGCAATTGGAATGCCATTGCCGATTAGGGAAGCAATTAAAATCGTCAGAGTGATAATAATGCCATAGACGCCGTAATCAGCCGGCCCAAGGATGCGTCCAGCGGCGCTGTGGACAATGAAGCCAGAAATATAAAAAAGAATTTCGGCTAGTCCTAACCAAAAAATGTATGCAGTTACGGCCATAGGGTTAAGTTAAGATGGGTCTTGCGCGGATTATATTTATAGGAAACTAAGTCAGAAATTTTTACTTCGCTTATTTACTTTTTAGAGCCCGCGTTTGACCGAAAACAATGCTCAAACGCTTAGCGCGCTGTC
>CAIPMZ010000077.1 GCA_903866285.1 uncultured bacterium | reverse complement strand
TAGGGTCTTCAATGATTAATTGAGTAAATCTAGAGATGATACTGTATTTTTCCATTTTAGGCATGTCAGAGTGTTAAGTATGACATGGGCGAGTGCAATGGCTTGACAATTAGCCTCATTCTTGCTATATTTTAAAGGCTTTAGATGGTTTTGCTGCCCGGTGGCAGTTTTTTTAAATTCCTACATAATTACAAAAAGATACAAAAGTACAAAAACTTTATATTTTGTGTTTTTGTAAAAATTTCGTATTTTCGTAGGAGTTTAGTATTTTTGTAATAATTTTGTAATTTTGTAGGACTATGGAAATTCGAAACATCGCTATTATCGCTCATGTGGATCATGGCAAAACGACCCTGACTGACGCAATCATGCGTCAAACTGGCATGGTGGAAGAAGGAGTTAGTATGGATAATAACGCCCTAGAACAAGAGCGTGGAATTACGATTTATGCTAAAAATACTTCGATTGATTATCGCGGAACAAAAATTAATATTGTAGACACCCCAGGCCATGCTGATTTCGGCAGTGAAGTGGAACGTGTGCTTCGAAGTATCGATAGCGTGCTGTTAGTGGTGGACGCGCAAGAAGGACCAATGCCCCAAACGCGCTTTGTATTGAAAAAATCTTTGGAGTTGGGCCTCAAACCAATTGTAGTGATTAATAAGATTGATAAGCCAGCGGCTGATCCTGATTTGGTGCAAGAACAAGTGTATGAGCTTTTTATGGATTTGGGCGCTTCTGACGAGCAACTTGATTTTACGACCGTGTACGCCATTGGTCGTCAAGGAATTGCCAAAGAACATCTAAAGGACGAATCTGATAATTTGGAACCACTGCTAGACATGATTTTACTGAAAGTGCATGCCGCTAAAGCTGACAAGGATGCCCAACTTCGCATGCAACCCTTTAACCTAGGTTATGATAATTTCCTAGGGCGTTTAGCCGTGGGACGCATTCATGAGGGGACAATTAAAGCTGGGGCAACTTATGTGCTGAAGAAAACTGATGGCACTCTTGAAAAATCACGCGTCACCAAACTCTATAATTTCAAAGGCACAGTTCGCGAAGAAGTCGCGGAAGCTTACGCCGGGGATATTGTGATGGTGGCTGGTTTTCCAAAAATTGATATTGGGGAAACGATTTGTGAAAGCGAAGAGCAGGAGTCTTTGCCAGCTATTACGATTGATGAACCAACCATTTCGCTGCGCTTTTTAGTTAATGATTCGCCTTTTGCGGGACGCGAAGGAAAGTTTGTAACTAGTAAACAAATCCGCGAGCGTTTGGAAAAAGAATTGGAAGTGAACGTGGGCCTGAAAATTGATTTTTCAACTTCAGAATATTATACCGTTTTTGGTCGCGGAGAACTGCACATTGCGGTACTTTTGGAAAATATGCGACGGGAAGGTTATGAAATGCAAGTTTCGCAACCGCACGTGATTATTAAAGATGTGGAAGGAGTGAAAAGCGAACCTTTTGAAGAAGTGACGGTGGACGTGCCGAGCGAATTGGCTGGGACGATTATTGAAACGCTGGGAAAAAGAAAAGGCATTATGTCGGATATGCATGTGCACGGTAGTCAAACTCGCCTTTTGTTTGAAGCACCAACCCGCGGAATGCTTGGTTATCGCGGACAGTTTGTCGTCGATACGAAAGGTGAGGGCATTATGTCTTCTCGGGTGGTAGGTTTCCGGCCTTACGTAGGGGATATTAAAAAACGCGAAGTTGGCTCCATGATTTCAAATGGAACTGGTAAAGCGCTCGGCTTTTCGCTGGCAAACCTGCAGGATCGAGGCGTCCTGTATATTCCAGCAGCAACTGAGGTGTATGAAGGTCAGGTCATTGGAAACGTCTCTAAGGGCGAGGAAATGACCGTGAACCCCCTCAAGGGAAAACAACTCACGAATATGCGTTCTTCGGGAACAGACGATGCAATTCATTTGGTGCCACCATTTGTGCTTTCAATCGAACGTGGGCTGGAAATTATTAACGATGATGAATATCTGGAAGTTACTCCGCATTCTGTGCGTCTGCGTAAACAATTCTTAAAAGAAGGTGATCGCACGAAAGCCGGAAGGAAGGGGAAATAATAAACATTGAACATAGAACATAGAACATAGAACATGGAGCATGGAGCATAAATGCCTAATGCCTAATGCCAAATTCCTAACTCGCCTCGATTTGAAATGTTTTTCTCACCAATTCGAAGCGGGTGTCTAATAAAATCTAAAATTTAAAAGCTCACTATAACAAAAAAATCCCGATGGAAGTCGGGATTTTTTTGTTTATTAAAAATACATGGAAGTATTTCAGTTCTTGATTTTTTGATAATGCAAAAATAAAAATCCGTCATAATTTCGCGGTCGTGAGATAATGACGGATTTGGGTTTTTTGAAAATATGCCACTGAGAAAAATATGCTAATTCTGGCATATGCGGGATTTAGCATATTTTGGTTTTTAATTGTGAATGAATGGATATTAATCGGTTAGGTACTTTTTGAGTTTCTTTTTTGTTGCCGTAGCTTGCTGGTTGTAGTAGAATTTGATTACGCTTATGTTTAATTTTCAACATCATCTGCAAGATTTTGGCCCGGTCATACACTTTATCAAAAGTGGTTCTTATTTTGGAATTTTTCTTCTCTCGATTATTACTAGTTATATTTTACCCATACCAGAGGCGGTTTTTTTACTTTTAGTTGGTTACGTCGCAAAGAGTGCAGGGATGGACCTTGCGGGAGTATTGATACTGGCTATTGCTGGAATTATAATAGGCGATAATGTCTTATATCGACTCAGTTTTTTCGGTAATAAATATGTGGAAAAATTTAATCATAAAATGCGCAAACATAAGTTGATTAAATATGAACATCTAGTTATCGATAACGTAGCTTGCTCAGTTTATTTTTTAAAGTTTATCGCGGGGGTGCGCTTTTTTAATCCAGTTATCCTCGGGTCGCTACGCGCGCCCTGGAAAAAGTTTTTTGTGCATAATGCCCTTGCTTCGATTTTGCATACCACCTTGTTAGTTTTAATGGGATTTTATCTGCATAAAAAAATAGTTCCAGTTTTGGCTGGAGTTGAAATATTTAAAAACGGGATGCTCTTTTGTTCAGTTGTCATAGTTGGATTTATTATCAAGCTTTTTGGAAAGAAAATGGAAAAAGAGTAAGGCTAGGCTAACTAAATAAATATTACATTCGGAAGGAGCTTAGCTCCTTGGGTTTGGTCATGTTAGGTAACTGTGTTTTTATGGTATACTTTCAATATTGAAAAAGCTAATTTTTTGCAAAAAAAAACAACAAAAATATGACCGAAGAAACAAAACAAAAATTGACCTTGGTGGTCTTGGTGGCGGTAATCTTGATTGGAATTACAATTTTGATTAAATGGGGCTTTGAAAGCAAGTCAAGTCCCGATTCAAATCCAAAGGAAACGCTGGCGCTTAATACAGATGTGAAACAGCCATTGAAACTCGACCTCCCAACTCAGCCTCAAGCGGCGGAAACTTTCACCATCACTGACAAAGGAGCAGCTGGCATTCAAGTTCAAGGCGATGCCAAAACAGATTTCAAGGTGACGCTCCCAAATTCGCTCGGTAGTCAAATTA
>CAIPMZ010000076.1 GCA_903866285.1 uncultured bacterium | reverse complement strand
CTTAAATTCTAATCTGAATTGCAATTTGCCTTTAAACAAAAGGACACCCCGTTGTGAGGTATAATAGTTACGCTGCATAACTAATTGAAACTTTTCCGAGGACCGTCCTCGGAGGATTTTACCCCGTAAACACGCCAAAAAACAGGAAGTGCGTCGTAGGGCAAGAAGAAAATGACAGTTGCGCGCTCCACAGAAACGCAAAAACCCCCGCTTTTTGAGGGTTTTCACTTCCTGCACAATGCTTTACTAGAAATCAAACAAGTCACCTAAGAATCCTTCTTTTTTGCGTTTTTTCCCAAAATTGTTTTCCTGATTAGAATCATGCTCATCCTCTTCTTGCTGGTTAAAATAATTTCGCTTGTCGTTTGTTGGCATTTCTTGCCTTCTCTCAGTGACTGGATTGCTATTGCTTGATTTTTCAACAATCTTATCCAGCTCTCCTCGGTCAAGCCATATGCCACGACACTTTGGGCAATAATCAATTTCAATTCCTTGGCGTTCTGACATTTGCAATTCTACTTCACAAATTGGGCATTTCATAAATTTATTTTTTATTAATTAAATAATTGAATTTTTACTTACTATACCAAATTAACTGAATCAGTGGTGTGCTGGGATGGAGCTAAGCTCCTGTGCTCAGGATCTTAGCTCCGAGGCAAACTAGCACCGACTTAGTTGATTCAAAATCAGTAGCCAACCACTAGCGGCAACAAGAAACTAATCAACACGAGCGTCACTATTACTATTGTTATTATTTTCTTCATATTAAAATTATACTATGGATTAATTTTTCCTATTATCCCGCAATTTATCTCTTATTACTTTAACCAGTATAGGAGAAACGGAAACAAAAATTATCGCTAAAATTACGGTGGAAAAATTATCTTTTACAAGGGGGATATTTCCAAAAAAATAGCCCGCAAAAACAAAGCCAGCCACCCAAAGAAATCCTCCGATTATATTACAAAGGACAAAGCTTTTATAATTCATCTTACCAATGCCAGCCACAAATGGAGCAAATGTTCTGATGATTGGAATAAACCGGGCCAATAGAATGGTTTTTCCTCCATGTTTTTTGTAAAAATCCTGCGTTTTATCAATATGATCTTGATTTATCGGGATGTATTTATTTTTCACTATTTTTTGTCCAAAATAATATCCTATCCAATAATTCAAAGTATCGCCCAAAAAAGAGGCGACCCAAAGAACACAAGCCAACGTTATCACATCAAATGAACCAACAGCAGCAAACATCCCTGCAGCAAAAAGAAGTGAATCGCCTGGCAAGAAAGGCACGAAGACCAAGCCGGTTTCTGCAAAGATAATTGCAAACAAAATTCCATAAGTCAACGTGCCATAATCTGCTATTATTCTTTCGAGATACACATCCACATTAAGAACAAAATCAATTAGTTCCATATAGAAATAGCTTTTAAAAAAATTAAAAAAAACCTGATCAAAAATGACCGGTTTTAATTAGTATCCCTTCTTTGCAGTAAAATGCCTTAAAAAAGGACTTACCATTTTACCGCTCCACGATACCCAAGGTGTAAATAAAGTGTAGCATAGGAGAAAAATTCCCACAACTACAATCGCAACAGCATTCATGAAGCAGTCCCCGAACCTTGCTATTTGTTTTTGCTGGCAACCACCTTTTCAATTTTACCAAGACGCTTGGAAATCGTTTTAATTTGCTTCTCAATTCCAATTATTGCTTCGGTTTCGCTTTCAACTTCCGCTTCAGTTTTCTCTACTAGCTTCTTTTCGCCTTTGATGCCTGAAATAATAATCTCATTTCCGATAAAGCTGGAGGTAAAGATTCCGGTTACGGTTAAAATTATCAACCCAATCAGTATAGACAAAGGACCATCCCACCAAATCAGGGTACCAATGTCACCACTTTTAGCTGCTGTCGTAAAATATTCCATCACATAATCCATTGAATGCCAGATGCCACGCCAAAAAATAATCAAGCCAGCGCCTCCGACAAAAGCATACAGCAACGGGTGGTGGCTAAACCACCTTCGCACATTATCCTCAAGCTTATCAAAAAAATTCCAAATTATTTCTAACATATTTTTTTACTTTTTATTTTTAATAATCTTATTATAGCATTCTTTACACGTATCCAAAAACGCTTAAAAATACGTACCCCGAAAAGACCTCGCGCTATAGAGCAGCAAGATGAAACTTTTCCGAGGACCGTCCTCGGAGGATTTTTTGAGCAGCAAGATGAAACTTTTCCGAGGACCGTCCTCGGAGGATTTTTTGATAATATATTCTTTTAATATTTTTGTTGCCCAAATTCTAAATCTGGTAGCTTTTCCAGTATTCACTCTATATCCAACTGCAATAACAGCATCAAGATTATAAAATTTCACCTGTTGAGTTTGAGTTTTTCCCTCAATAGCCCCATGTTTTGTGGTATGTTCCAAAATGGAACTTACCTTATCTTCTTCCAATTCTGCTTCGGTGAAAATATTTTGCAGATGCTTTGTGATTGCTGGTCTTTGCACTCCAAAAAGTTCAGCTATGCGGTCCTGCGTAAGCCAAATATTTTCATTATGCAAAAATACTTCCACCTTAACCTCGCCATCAGGAGAAGTGTAGAGCAAAAATTCTGTCAACTCATCTTTTATTGTAATTTGCTTTTTTTTCATAAAATATCTTTCACACAAATAAAAGGTATATACCCTAGGGCAAGCCCTGGACCCACTGGGTCTTCGAGGCAAGCCTCGAGGTATTAAACCTTTTGATATCACCATTGAATCGGTCCGCCCTGGGCGGACGCTCGTTACGCTAGATAATAAAAGGGTATCAACACCTCTATATTTTCAAGCATACCACCAATTATCCTCCCATTCAAGCGCAAAAAACAGGTCAAGCTGACCTGTTTTAATTTTCTGCCTGCAAATACTATCCAGGCATACACATTCTGAGGAAATAACCCATCGCTGAGCCTGATTTTGGGATAAAATCAAAATATTTGTCGGTTATAAACTAATTCCTTCCGGAGGACGGTCCTCCGGAAACTTTCTTATTTTCAGTCTATTCCGAATTAGCCCAAAAATCAATGATTATCCGACCTATAAAATAAAGCTTACAAATCAATAAAAATGTAACTTCCAATATCTCGTGCCTCTGCCTGAAACATTTTTCTCAATTTTCGAATATTTCATCACGATAAGCAATGACGCTATCCACCACTTCTTCAAAATTTGGCAAATCGCCAACCAAGGTTACCAAATGAGCTTCCCAATATTTTTGAAACTGCCCCAGGTGTTTTCTGTCAATTTGGTAAATCAAGTTTTTGTCAATTTTTCGGAAGTTGCATTTTTCAAAAAAAGATTTTTTGATTAGCTTTAAATCTAGTTTCTTATTTTTGGAAATATACCAAATATCAAATAAATCGCGACTTCTTGGATAAGTTCGAATAGAGGCTGATGCCATCAATTTATCTATGATTATTTCTTCCATCTTGGTTGT
Source organism: uncultured bacterium (assembly GCA_903866285.1). Taxonomy (GTDB): domain Bacteria; phylum Patescibacteriota; class Minisyncoccia; order Moranbacterales; family GWC2-37-73; genus CAIPMZ01. The sequence goes on along the minus strand of CAIPMZ010000076.1, from coordinate 6,991 downwards.
CATTATTTTGGGCTTTCCAAAAATAACAGTATCAGAATATGGATGAAAAATTTCTTGCTCTGCTGGAGCTGTAAAAAGTTTGTCCACAAAAGAAAGGTCTATTTTTATTTTCGATTTTCCCTTGACACTCTGGAAATGCATTGTTCCCTTAAATGCTTCTTCGCCATAATCCTCTCGCTCTTGTTTCACGCTAAAAAATTCTAGGGTTGTGCCAAATTGCTGATTAGCAGTGTTGCAAATTTGCTCCAAAACTACTTTCACATCTTCTTCGGTTTTTAGATTTCGATTGAACAAAGTAAAATCCAAATCCTCAGAAAAACGATACTCATCAAAATAGCATTTTTTCAGAGCAGTGCCACCACGAAAAACCCAGTCTTTAGTTGCTGGATTTTCTGCGATAACCTTCAAGGCCACGCCGAGGTGATAATCCTTCTCAATTATGCTGGGGTCGACTTTCAGCTGAGCTGCTTTTTGATAAACCTCATCTCGTGTAATCATGCTATTTTAGGTAGTCTTCCAATTTAATAAATCCTTTTTAGTAATATTGATATTTAACTTCCACTTAGAGTTCCACTCTGCATTTTCAGCTGGCAACAATGGCTCCAAAACAACTGGATTTGGATTAGTTATGAGCCTCTTTATTTTATCCAATTCTTCCTCATTGGAAATTTCTAGAATCTCTAACAAATATCCCAACCTCTTGAGGACTGGTTGTCCCATCTTTTGCGCATAGTCAACAAGATTTTTTGATTGATTAGTTTGATAAAAATTATACAGCCCCTTTACAGCCTCACTGATTCCACCGCAATAAGCAGGAAAAGCCAAACAGTCAACTAAAGTTTTTTCTGGATTAGTAATGATAACCTGATGATTGGCTACCCAGATTTTCTCAGTGCCAAAGAATCTCCTCGGATTAAGTCTGATAAATTGATATTCACTTCCCAAGATATTTTTGGAATAGCTTACGATACTCTTATTAGTTTGAATATATGTTCGCTTGGGCAATTGTTCTGTTAATCCCCAATGATTCAGGGCTGACCAAAAAGATATGGCATAAGGTTGGACTAAATTAGCTCCAATCCAAAAATTACTGGCTGTCCAGTTTTCTTGATATCCCTCAGGCACATACAAATACACTGCTCTTTTTAATCTGATAAGACGATTTTCCTTCACTAATTCAGATAATACCTTCCATAAGGTTCCCTGGTTAATATCATCAGAGACATTCTTAATCTCAGCAAAAGTGTATATTTCCTTCCCACCCCTATTTAATTTGGCTAAAATATTGTTCTTTGAGCTCATATTATTAATATTTGTACTTAGATACTTACTACTTATATACAGTATCCTAGCATATTATTAAAAAATTTGCAAAATTCCGCAACCTAATTTCTAGCCATAACAAAAAAACACCTTCGAAAAAGTGTTTTCATGCTTGCCCCGTAGTGAAATAAATTTCTACTACTGGGGCCTACAGCAAAACAAAAAGAATGTTTTGTCGCGAGACAAAACAAGCTAATCGTAAGCTATTGTGGTTAGTCCTAATGATTGAGTTTATCTGAGATTTCACAAACCGAAATTTGTAACGACCATGGTTATAACGATTCAATAAATTGAACCGCGTTCACCGTAACTCCCTAGAAAGGAGGTGATCCATCCACAGCTTCCGCTACGGATGCCTTGTTACGACTTCACCCTTATCATCGATCCCACCGTTGTCCCCGGTATAAAACAGGGCCTTCGGGTGTTACCGACTCTCTTGGTGTGACGGGCGGTGAGTACAAGATCCGAGAACGTATTCACCGGAGCGTTCTGATCTCCGATTACTAGTGAATCCGACTTCAAGGAGTCGAGTTGCAGACTCCTATCCGAACTGAGACCGGTTTTTTGGGATTGGCTCCGTCTCGCGACTTGGCAACCCTCTGTACCGGCCATTGTATCACGTGTGTTGCCCAGGGTGTCAAAGGGCCATGCTGATTTGACGTCATCCCCTCCTTCCTCCCAGACTTCTATGAACTAGCTTTTAGCTTTTAGCTTTTAGCTTTTAGGAATTTTCTAATCCCTATAAGCTAACGAAGCTATAAGCTGCGCGCTAGCGCGCAAAAGTCTGGGCAGTCTCGTGTGACATATATAACACACGACAGGGGTTGCGCTCGTTTCCCGACTTAACGGAACATCTTACGACACGAGCTGACGACAACCATGCAGCACCTGCTGGGCACCCTCGAAGGCGGACTTATTTCTAAGTCTTGCAGCCCAGTTTCAAACCCTGGTGAGGTTTCTCGCTTACCGTCGAATTAAACCACATGATCCTCCACTTGTGCGGATCCCCGTCTATTCCTTTGAGTTTTAGCCTTGCGGCCGTACTTCCCAGGCGGTATATTTAACGCGTTAGCTACGACACTGAAAGGGTCGATACTTCCAATGCCTAATATACATCGTTTAGGGCGTGGACTACTGGGGTATCTAATCCCATTCGCTACCCACGCTTTCGCTGCTCAGTGTCAGGAGTGTGCCAATCTAATGCCTTCGCCTTTGGTGTTCCTCATGATATCAACGCATTTCACTGCTACACCATGAGTTCCATAGATCTCTCACACCCTCTAGTTATACCGTTTCAAATGCAGTTTTCGAGTTGAGCTCGAAGATTTGACACCTGACTAATATAACCACCTACCAGCTCTTTACGCCCAATAAATCCGGATAACGCTTGAGGTCTCTGTATTACCGCTACTGCTGGCACAGAGTTAGTAACCTCTTATTCGTAAGGTACCATCATCGAAATTTTTCCCTTACAAAAGCGGTTTACGACCCGAAGGCCTTCATCCCGCACGCGGCGTCGCTCGTTCACGCTTTCGCGCATTGACGAATATTCTCGACTGCAGCCTCCCGTAGGAGTTTGGGCAGTGTCTCAGTCCCAATGTTGGGGGCCGTGCTCTCACACCCCCTACCCGTCATAGCCTTGGTGGTCCTTTACACCACCAACAAGCTGATAGGACATAGGCTTCTCTCAAAGCGATAAATCTTTACTCCGTAGAGCACATCGTGTATTATTCCGGATTTCTCCGGATTATTCACGACTTCGAGGAAAATTCCTATGCATTACTAACCCGTTTGCCATGTGTGTCTCGCTTCACTCGTCACACACTGATTTACACAGACTTTTAACGAATTTTCACTAATCACTAATTCATCCGTGATTCGTTTTATCCGTTTTTTATCCGTCTAATCTGTTGTGTCGAACAAAGTGAGACACACATTCGACTTGCATGCCTTATCCACGCCGCCAGCGTTCATCCTGAGCCAGGATCAAACTCTCAATAGAATTTATAACTCCGAAGAGTTATAAACGGTTTGCATCTTTATTTAAAGAAAAGATGCGAAAACTTATAAATTGACAAAGTCAATTTGTTGTTGCCCCTTGCTCGGAAATAAAAACGAGTTTTTACTTCTCTCGCTTCGTGACAACAATAAGCTCAGATAATTCAACCAGATTTGTATTGCTACAAATATTAAAGGACTAACCGCAATAAATCACGATTTTATTCAAATCTTGTTTTTTGCTGTTAGTTCTGTCATTCAGTTTTCAAGTTGCTCTATTTTTTACTTTTCCAAATAAATAATTTTAGGCTAAACCTAAAACCTAATTCTTAAACGAATTTAAGAATTTTTCAGAGAGTATAAAAAACACATCCTCACGCACATCTTATTGATATGCATCGGGATGTATCTTTATCTAGTCGCTCGTAAGCGACAAGATTTCTCACATCTGCCCGAAAATTTTCAAATATTTCTTTTTGCGTCGATGTTTCTTACGAATTTAACACCTGCTGTTTTTGATGACTTAACTATCATAACAACCCGTTTAAAACTTGTCAAGGGTTTTGAAATAGTAACTAGTAACTAGTAACCAGTAACCAGTAACTGTAGGGATATTTTCCTTTATTTAAGGGACATTTCAACAGAAAAATTATTTACCAAACAAATAATCTTTTACATATTCGAACTCGGCTTTAACGTCTTCCACCGTCTCGCAAAAACTTTCAAGAATAATTGGCAGATTTTTATTCTCGATTGCGTCCATAATTTCGGTTTGCTTAGTTTTAAAAAGCATTTCGTGCCCAGTTTCAAAACCGCTCAAGTGAATCTGCGAAATCCGAGCGCCAAATTCGCTGCTCATTTCTTTTGCCAAGAGCATTGAGGGATCATTCGTATAACAATGATTCACATCCAATACCATTTTAGCGTCGATCTTTTCAAAAATAGCTTGCATACTATCAACATACTTTCCGCGCTCTTGTTTCCAGTCCATATTCTCAATTGAAATTGGCAAATTAAAACGAGAAAAAATTTCCCAATTTTCAATTTCACCTGGATGAATCACAACGGCCTGAAAATGAAAAATGTCTTGCGCTCTTTGCAAAAGTTCCAAGGTATTAGCTGTGATATTATTTGGTGGAGCGTGAAGCACAATATATTCAAAACCGACCAAATCATCTACCGTTATTTCAGTTATCAATTTCAAAATATCTTCCTCGGTGAGGCACATCAATTGAATAACGTTGCACCCAAGCGCCCGGAAAATTTCAAAAGTCTCCCGCGAAATTGTCGGGTGAGTTTTATAAAGACTGACGGTTGAGAATCCTAATAACATAATTGAATAGCTTTTAGCTTCTTTAGCTTATAGCTTTTAGGAAAATCCAAAGGCTAAAACTAAAAAGCAACATTAGATGTTCAAATTACTCTACCTCAATTGCGTTTTCTTTGCAAATGGTTGTGTATTCAAATGCGCTTGGACGAATCTTTCGCTCTTGCGTTTTAAAATCAATCTCCACCAATCCGAAACGTGGCCAAAAACCGCGAACCTCAGGAAATTCAAAATTATCCAATAGAGACCAATAAAAATAGCCTCGCACATCAGCGCCTTCTTCGATAGCCCTATGCATCCACTTTAGATGATCGGCAATAAATTCCTTTCTTTTTTCATCTTTGGCATCCGCCAGGCCGTTTTCGGTGATATAGATTGGCAAATTATATTTTTTAAGTTCTTTCAAAATAAAATAAAGACCCTCTGGATATATTTCCCACTCTAAATCATTCTTGATTTTTGAAGCTGCATTTTTTCCACTAAAAGAAATAACATATCGAGAATAATAATTACAACCTATGAATGTGCACTGGGTAACGGTTGCCCTAAGAAAATACTCACTGAAAAATTCAATTAGCTTAACCAGTAAATAATTAAGACCAGGCAATATTTTTGCCTCATAATGCGTAATGCTATTTGCGATTCCAATTTCTGCACTCTTATCAATTTCATGAATAACTAAAGCTGCTTTTTTAAATGAAGCAAGTAGATTAAAGTAGGCTCTGAAAAAGTTAACTAATCCTTTTTTAGCTGGTGGTTGGCTACCCAAGAGATATCCAAATCCAATCCCAACGTTAGCCTCATTAATCACAATCCAAAATTTAACCAAGTCTTTATACTCACCAACGACCTTCTCCACAAATCGCACAAAATATGCTTGAGATTTTTTGTTGGTCCAGCCTCCTTGATCATTAAACCAAATTGGTTCGGTCCAATGCCAAAGCGTCACAAAAGGCTCAATGCCTCTTTCGCGGAGTGCTATTAAAACTTGGCGATAATGCTCAATTTCTTTTTCGTCAAATTTTCCCTCCTCGGGCTCGATGCGCGACCATTCAATTGAAAAGCGATGGGCATTTTGTCCCAGCTCTTTCGCAATATCAAAATCTTGCTGGAAACGATTGTAGTGATCACAAGCTGTGCCTGAAACATAATTTTCTTTTTCAAACATTTCGGGAAACTTTTCTTGCTGCCAAGGCTGCCATTTAGTTTTTGCTTCATCGGCCAATCTTTGAGCATTGTCTTTTTCCCACTGCGTCCATTGATTATTTGTGCCACCCTCAACCTGGTGGGCGCTCGTGGCACTGCCCCACAAAAACCCCGGAGGAAAAAGCAATTTATTTTTATGATCTTTTTCTATGCTATTTTCCATTTTGTTACGTTTTTAGATGTAAATTATTCCTAGCATTTCCTACGGGGCAAGCTCTTTTGGAAATTGAATTTTTTACCTACTAATTTTTAAAATAATTTTTAATCTTTTCGTAAGTCCTCATTGTCGGTTCAACGTCTCCGACTTGAACCGCATTGTTCTTAATTATATACACCACTTATAATAATTTTACCATTAGAATTAGCTGAAGACCAATGCCAATATTCTTGCTTTCATTGTCGGTTCAACGTCTCCGACTTGAACCGCATTGTCCTCACATCTTCAGAACCATTTCGGTTTCCTCCAGAGGCGGACAGGCAGGTCAGAGACCCTGAACCGACGAGGAATTAAAATCACCTCGCCTTGAACTGCAAATTCATTTTTCGTAACCACGATTAACTTATTTTAACTTTTTTCGGATAAAACAGCCGTACCGGAACATAAAAATTGGGCCTTTCCCTGGCTTTATTTTAACCTTTTTTAAGGTTTCGGGCAACAATTCTGAGGCTGTAGCAACTTTCAGGAATTCAATGTGGCTTTTTGCACAACCCACCAGCTATTGACAAAGAAAAGATATTGTGCTACAATGCTCGGTTATCATAAAATCATATTTTAAAGTTAATTACTCACGCAACAATAAAAAATTTAGGCAAATCCCCCACTTAAAATTATAAACCGTGGGAAACTAAATTAGGTTGCTTGTTAATTAATCAAATCATGTATGGCCATTTTAATTGAAACAATTTTAGAAAAAGCCAAACAAGTCAGCGCTTCCGACATTCACATCGCTTCAGATGAGCTTATTGCGCTTAGAACTGTTGGCGATATAAGCTTCTTGGAAGAATTCGGTCAAATAACGCAGCAAGATGTTCTGCAAATAATTCAATCCTTGGTTAACCAGCAAACTTTTGAGCAATTGCTAAATAAAAAAGAATACGATTTTTCTTTTTCAGATAGTAATTCGAATCGTTACCGAT
>CAIPMZ010000075.1 GCA_903866285.1 uncultured bacterium | reverse complement strand
GGTCTAGAGAATGTTGATTTAACTAAACAATTAAGCCCTTCTTTAGCGTCATTTTCAAATGTGCTGGAAAATGCAGTTTCGGTGTCATAGTTAAATGATTTGACACGTAGTTTATTATCTGGCGTAGTGAGAGTCCGCCCAGGTTGGACCAAGCAGCCTGTCCGCCTTTGGCGGGAGCGACGATAATAAAAGGTTAATACCCTTTTATTTTTTGGTAGCAAAAAGTTTAAAAGCTAAGAAAGGGAATAAGCTTAAAATTAAAATGGCGAGGGAGCCGGAAAGAGGGCTTGCTTGTAGGGTCAACCAGTTAAAGCTGAAGTGCAGGCTCGTTGCTAGTAGGAGCGAATAGAAAGCTCCGCCAAGGCGGGAGCTTTTTTTTGCCTCGAAAATAAAATAGCCCATTAGTAGTGTTGTGCCAAGATGGAGAATAGCTATTTCGAAGATTTTTTGAATTTCGAGGGTGCCAGCGTTAGCTAGGATGCTTGTCAGCTCGAGGGCAAAAAAGCCTAAGCCTATTAGGAATGCGTTGATAAAAAAAGCAGGCCTAGTAGAAATGCTAGTGATTCTTTGGGTAAGCATCAAATATTTAAAAAATTCTTCCAGGAAAGCAAAAAGCATTATCACGACCGGTATGACGTAAAATTGGTCAAAGGATAGCTTAGCCTCAGGAACGATGAAGTTAGTAGTGGCTAGAAAAAAAATAAATTGAAAAACAACCGCTCCGCCAGCGGCTATTACGCCCCAAAAAAATGATTCCAGCTTCTGCATATTTCTACGAATTACGAATTTTACGAATGTACGAAGGCCGATACGAAACTACAAATTAAATACGAATCTACGAAATGCTTTAGAAATAGATAGAAATATGCTTTGCTAAATAACTTCATAAAAATATGTAGAAATATACTTCGTGAGATATAATAGAAATTCATCGTATCTCTACTATATCTCTTCTATATCTCTATTATCTCCATTATATTCCTATTTAGTTCAATGACTTCAGATGTTTCTTGAGCTGCAAAAGTTCGGCTTGTTTTTTGGTGAGAGTCTCTTGCTGTTGGCTAATTACTTGGGCTGGAGCCTTGGAAACAAATTCTTTATTTTCCAACCTGCTAGAAAGTCCGGCGATGAAATTTTCCAAATTGGCAATTTCTTTTTCAACTTTAACTTTTTCTTTTTCAGGGTCGATGGCGCCAGCTAAATCAAGGTAGAGGCTAAGCTCACCAATGGTTCTTTTAACTGCAGTCGTTAGCTTTACTTCAGGTTGATTATAGTTAATTTCAGCAACACCTGTTTTTAGGCGCTTGATAATTTCTTCTTGAAGGGGCGCTTTAAAAAGGGCTAAAGCTTTTTCGGTGGTTGAATTTAAAGTTAAGGTAATTTTCTTGCCAAGTTCAATTTTATTTTCAGCGCGGACATTCCTAATGGTGGTAATGCATGTTTGGATAGTTTCAAAATTTAAAACTTCGGTGGCAGAAGTTAGCTGGAGATTTTTTGGCCAACTTGAAACTAGGAGCATTTTTTCTTTGCCATTAAGGGTCCAGAGATGTTCAGTAATAAAGGGCATAAATGGATGCCAGAGGCGCAGGAGTTTATCTAAAACGTAGCCGAGAACTTTTTGATTTTTTTCAATTTTATTAATTTCCACGTACCAATCCGCAAATTCATTCCAGGTAAAAGATTTTAAAAGATCCGCCGCCACTGCAATTTGCTTAGCTTCAAAGAGTTTCGTAACTTGGGCAGTCGTTTCTGCTAACTTAGCGACGATCCAATGATCAGTCGCAGATTTCAGGTCAGCGCTTGAAATTTTTTCTACTAACTCAAACCCTTCTTGCGCCAGGCAATAACGGGAGATATTCCAGAGCTTGTTAGCAAAATTGCGGAAGGTTTCAATTTTCTCTTCATAGAGGCGAGAGTCTTGACCAGGCGCGGAGTCCATAATCAAGCTCATGCGCAGGGCGTCGGCGCCGAATTTATCGATCATCGTGAGAGGATCAATGCCGTTGCCTCGGGATTTGGAAAATTTATGACCTTCTTTGTCGAGGACTAAGCCCGTAAAAAATAAATTTTTAAACGGCACTTGCTCAGTGGCATAAAGACTCATCATGATCATTTTCGAAGCCCAAAAGAAAAGCAGGTCACGCCCCGTAATCATCATGTCAGTCGGATAAAAAGTTTTAAAATCATCGCCACGAGCTTGCAGTGTTGTGTGCACCCATTGACCGGAAGTAAACCAGGTGTCAAAAGTATTTTCATCTTGAGTTAAATCTTTTCCGCCACAGTGTGGACAACTAGCTGGTTTCTCCAATGAGACAAGGTATTTTTCCTGTCCGCAACTAGCGCAATACCAAACAGGGAACTGGGGTCCCCACCAAATTTGGCGACTAATGCACCAGTCCCGCATATTGCCGAACCAATCAACTAAAATCTTTTTAAAGTTAGTTGGAAAAATTTCAAGCTCGCCTTTTTCAATGGCCTCGATCGCTTTTTGTTTTAAGGTTTGGACGTTAATAAACCATTGCTCGGAAGTCAGGGGCTCGATGGTCGTTTTGCAACGTTCGCAGATTGAAACGCTGTGCGCTAGGTCTTCAACTTTTTCTAGTAGGCCCAATTTTTCTAAATCTGCAAGGATGGCCTGGCGAGCTTCAAGCGTGGAAAGGCCGGCATATTTCCCACCAAGCTCAGTGATAAGTGCTTGTTCATTGATAATTTGAATTTCTGGGAGGCTGTGGTCGCGTCCAATTTCCCAGTCGAGTGGGTCGTGCGCAGGTGTAATTTTCACTGCTCCTGTGCCGAATGTCAAATCAATGCGCCGGTCAGCGATGATCGGAATGAGCGTATTTTGCAAGGGCAGGATAACTTTTTTCCCAACTAATTTTTCAAAGCGTTGATCTTTTGGATTAACTGCGATAGCCGTGTCGCCCAGCATCGTTTCTGGACGGGTGGTAGCTACAGTAAGAAAGGCTGCCGAATTTTCGAGGGGATATTTAATAAAATATAATTTGCCTGGGGTATCTTTGTGCAAAACTTCCACGTCTGAAAGGGCAGTGGCGCAACGCGGGCACCAATTAATAATTCGCTTGCCTTTATAAATTAAACCGTCGCCATGCATTTTTACAAAGGTTTCCAAAGCATTTTTTAGGACATCTGGATCAAGGGTAAATTTTTCGCGCGACCAATCAGCGCTAATCCCAATCTTTTTTTCTTGATTGCGCATATAGTTAGCGCGGTCCAGGCAAAATGCATAGGTCTTTTTATAAAACTCCTCGCGGCCAATTTCTTGACGAGTTTTTCCGGTATCAGCTTTTATTTTTTTTTCAAAAACTACTTGGGTTTGAATGCCGGCATGATCTTTACCTGGTAGCAGGAGGGTTTTTTTGCCATTCATTCGATTGAAACGTCCGAAAATATCCATCACCGTATAGCCACTGGCGTGTCCAATATGGAGTTCGCCATTAGCGTTTGGCGGCGGAAGAATATTGCAATAACTCTCTCCGGCGTCAAGATTGTCGGGGTTGAAGAAGCCGCTTTTTTCCCAGCGGGCATAAATTTCGTTTTCAACTTCTTGCGGCTGGTATATTTTTGGAAGTTCTTTCATCTTTCAGTAATCAGTAACCAGTAATCAGTAACTAGTAATCGGCAACTAGCAACTATTAAGCAGTGACTGGAAAATTGTAATTATACTTCTATCCTAGCAAAGAAAAGGATAGTTTTCAATGTTATTGCATTTTTAAATTCGCGTTGGGTTGGAGAGTTTTCCAATTTCCCAGGGCGGATTTTTTTTGGGCGTCAGTCAAGCGCTCCCAACGAAAGGCCCCAGCCACTCCAATCATAGTGGCGTTGTCGCCAGTCAGCTCTAGCGCTGGGACCAGAAAGGATACTTGGGGCAGCTTTTTTTCAATGGCTTGGCCGAGTTGACTGCGAAGCTCGAGATTAGCACTGACCCCGCCAGCTAATAAAATAGTTTGCGGTGCATATTTTTCAGCGGCCCTGAGCGTTTTAGTAACTAGCACGTCCACACAAGCTTGCTCAAATTCATGGCAAACCTGCGCGATGTAGTCTTTTGGGAGCTCAACTCCCTTTGTGGGAGTTGAGCTCCCATTGGCGGCAACAAATTTTTTTACTTCATACAGCACTGCGGTTTTAAGCCCAGAAAAAGAAAAATTAAAACCTTGTTTATTCAGCATGGGCCGAGGGAAATGGATTTCAAATTTTGAATTTTGAATTTTGAATTTTGAATTAATTTCTGAATTTTTAATTTTAGAATTATTTTCGTTTCGAAATTCGAAATTCGAAATTCGAAATTTTGCTGCCCAAGCAGCAACATTTGGTCCTCCCGGATAGCCGATACCTAAAATGCGGGCGACTTTATCAAAAGCTTCGCCAACCGCGTCATCCACAGTCTGCCCAACGATTTCATAGTCAAGATGATTTTTCATCAACACAAGCTGGGTATGACCACCGGATGCCACTAAACATAAAATAGGAAATTTTATGTTTAGTGAATTTTCAATTTTCAATTCACAATTTTCAATTATGGAAGGGGTACCTTTTTTTATTTCTTCTGAAATTTGAATTTTTTGAGTTTGTTTGGAAATTGAAAATTGGTCATTGGAAATTGAGCTAATTTTATCGGAGATAAAATTAGCGTAGATATGTCCCTCAATATGGTGAATCCCGATTAAAGGTTTTTCCCAGAGATAGGAAAGAGTTTTGGCGTAGTTTACCCCTACCAGAAGCGCTGGGATGAGCCCAGGGCCTTGGGTAACCGCAATAGCATTAAGTTCCCCTGGTAAAATCTGAGCCTCAGCCAGGGCCGTTTTAAGCAGGAGATTAATATTTTTTACATGCTCGCGCGCCGCTAAATTTGGGACAACGCCGCCCCATTTAGCGTGCAGTTTGACTTGTGAAGAAATTTGATTGGAAAGAATCGTCGGCAGGCCGTTCACTACCCGCAGTACCGCGATAGCCGTTTCATCGCAAGACGTCTCGAGCGCTAGAATTAAAAAGCCTTTTTTGGGAGGGCTTTGCTTTTTTGCGACTGGCTTAGAAATTGTTTGTGACCTTGACATAAAAGTGCTATTATTATACTATATGGTTTCCTAAAAATTGTTATATTTTCTGCTTCTTTCTAGATAATAGTTAATGGATATTATCATATGACGGCGAAAATGAAAAGCGCTACAATCCCGCCAAAACGGAAAACCAGCAAGGATAGTCGAAAAAAGGGAAACATACTTTTAAAAAGTGAAATGTGTTTTTTTGTTCGTGAGGGTAATTGCGCTGAAAAGCTGCTAAAGCTTGAAGGGACGCCTAATTATGAAGTCTTCGCCGTTGGCAAGAAAAGATTTTATCGCAGAAAACCTGATTTTGAAAACCCTGAAAATTTAAGTGATATTGAACTGATCCAAATAGCCCAAGCTAAAAATCGCGATGTTTATAGCGACTTATTTAAGCGGTATCAGAAAAAACTTTTTATCTATATTTATCGTCTGACGCGCGACAAGGAAGAGTCAGAAGATATCCTGCAAAATGTTTTTATTAAAACTTATAAAAATATTCATCACTTTGATTTAAGTCGGAAATTTTCTTCTTGGATTTATCGCATCGCGCACAACGAGGCAGTCAACTATTTAAAACGTAAAAGTAAACGCTATACAGTTTCTTGGGAGGATGTTACGACTAGCAAAGATAAGCTCGAGACTGCCAGTGAAGATGAATCTATTGAAGAGCTTTGGCATCATCAGGAAATTACGCAGGAGATTGATTCGGCCTTGGAGAGGTTACCGAAAAAATATCGCGAAATTTTAAAGATGCGTTATTTTCAGGAATATTCTTATCAGCAAATCAGCAAGATCCTCGACAAGCCCGTTAACACGGTCGGCACCATCCTCAATCGCGCTAAAAAGAAATTGTTTGAGATTGTGAAAGGGGAGATGGAGAAATAAGGAAAGGCCGTGACTTTAAGTGTCCAAAAAGTACTCTTTTGGTACACAGGCTTGATTATTTTTTTATTTCTGTTATATTGTATCAGTGGTTAGTCAATAAGGAATCAGTCTCTGGTTCTCTATTTTTTTAAAAAGTCATTTGGCGCTATCGTCTAGTGGTTAGGACACCAGGTTTTCATCCTGGTAACAGGAGTCCGATTCTCCTTAGCGCTACCAAAGAGGATTTATCAGCACGAGAGTGCTGATTTATCTTATATACAAGCCTTAAATCTGGGGTTCCAAACTTCTCACCATTGTATTTAACACTTCCAGTAAAAATCATTCGTTGCAACCTCAATTTTGTAGCATAATCAGCATCAATCCATGATTTTGCTGTGGTTCGAACATATTTAAAACAGTGTTCAAGAGCTTCATTCATTTCAAATTCTTCCTCTTGCTTGTCCTGCATAAGGTTTCTTTTCTGTATAATCTTATTATCAACCAATCTCTTTTGTTCTAAAAAGTCATCGTCTGAATATTTGCCACTTCTGTGGAACTCAAAAACTTTCTGACGCTCAGCTTCTAATGTCGCTATTTCTCTACGTATATTTGCATTTTGATCATCGATTGATTTGTGATTGTTTTTCCAGATATCTAAAACAACTGCCTTAAATAGCTTTTCATACCTCTTATCTGGATTTATTGCATCTAAATACTCAATAAAAAGTTGTTCAAATGTTTCCTTTGGAATTGATTTGGTTTTACCACAACCAGCATGTTGATGGTGATAATATGGGTATTTTGAGCCATGTCTATTTACCGAAGTGCTTCCGGTAAGTGATGTTTCACATTCATCGCAAACAGTTAATTTTCTTAATGGAAACATTGGATTATTTGCAGAGCGAGGAGATGCATGAGGTGAGTTTTTGTAATCTGGCTGACATTTTCTGAAAAGATTTTCTGAAATAATTGCCTCAAAAGCTCCTTTATGCCCACCCCATATTTCTATGTGACCATAATAAATATGATTCCTTAATAATTTTTCCATGAATTGGGGTGTGAGTGGTTTGCCCATTCTTGTTGTTAAGCCTCTTTCGTTTAAAAACTTTGCGATTGCTTTAAACGTATATATGCCTTTTGAATATTCCTCAAATCCAAGACGAATTAAGTCGCAAGATTTTGGCTCTGGCATAATATTGGAACCTTTAGTGGGGCGATAGTATCCCAGAGGTGCTTGCCACACCCAAATGCCTTGTTTTACACGTTCTAACATTCCTTGCTTAGTTCTTTCTGTTCGCATGTTATTATCCAATTCAGCAAACACAGACATCATGCCCTCCATAGCCTTGCCAATAGGTGATTCATCTATCGTTTCAGTAACTGATCTTAAATCCGTACCCGCCTTTTTCAATAAGGCACGAACCATAACATGATCTTCTTGATTGCGTGCAAATCTATCAAGCTTATAAACGACAAAAAAAGTGACGTCCTTTTTCTTATCACTGCAAAATAGCAAAGCTTTATTAAATTCCGTTCTATTTGCTGTTTTTGCCGATTCTCCTTTTTCTATATAAACCTTTAATACTTTTAATTTATTTCGTTCGGCATATTCACGGCAAAGCCTTTCTTGGCTACCCAAACTAGTACCATCAACTTGATCTTTTGATGATACTCTGCAATAAATTACGCATGTCTTTTCTGTTTCCATAATTCAATAATACGCTAGTATAATTATCCAACAATACCCATCAGGGATTTTTGGAACCCTTTCTTTTTCTATCCCAATCCTCCATGGCTAATTGTGCCATTTCATAGAGATTTTCCATGACAGCAATAACCTCATCATCAGTAAGGTCATTTAAGCTTGGGTCAATTTTTCTACATTTTTCAACAGAAAACATACAGGATCTCAAAATTAATATTTTTGAGAAACCAAAAAACCAGCTTCAGATAGAATGCTGGTTTTATGTAAAGATAGTCTAAAAAAATACAATAATTCCAGTGCTTGATCTGAATTTCCCTGGTTATGTTATTTTTTTAGAATATTTTTAGATTATGATCTTTTTGAAAAAATAGTTGCTGTGATGGTATTTTGTTGACCTTTATTGCTCGGGTAGCGGTGCTGGTTTTTAAGGTTCCAATACGTATATTATAGCTCAAAATAGATTTTCTGTAAAACACACTTATGCACAATCTCTTGTGCTAAGGCTTTATTTGTAGTAAATTTTATATGCTACTACGTTTAGATAAAATAGCCAAAATATAAGAATTCGTCTTAAATCGTGCATTTTGTGGATGTTCCCAACGCACATGATTTAAGACATCTTTTGGTGTTTTTTCTGAATGTGGTAGCCGTTGGGGCATCCACTAAGCGAAACGCCTCAACGACTTATTTTTTTAGGTCGTTTTTTATTATGAAAAAAGGAATACTTATAACTGTTGCAATCTTAGGAGTAACATCTTTATTTATTGCCGGGGCTTACTATATTGCAATATATTTACCACAAAAACAGCAGACTAGCATGAACATTGTTAAATTAGAATTGGAGGCTAAGATTCAACAAGAAAAAACTGAGCAACTTAAAATTGATCAAGATAACAAAGCTAAAGAAGAAGAAAAGCAGGCTAGCCTAAAAGCAGAAGCTGAAAAGCAAGAAGCCACAAAAGTTCAGCAACAAAGAAGCACTAGTTCATCTATAAGTAAGTGCCTTGCCAATGCTGATGCTTCATATCAAGAAAAAGCTGCAAAAATAAAATACCCTTCAGACAATGCTAATACAATTTTAAGCATATTGAGCAGTAATAGGATTCAGGCAAGAAACGAATGTTACAAATAAATATCTAAAAAATAATATGATAACATTTACAATAATTCTAATAGTATTGAGCTTTCTATTTAACGCCTTGCTTCTGCTGAGTATTAGCGGACAAAGAGATTTTATAAAAAATAATTTTTCAAAAGCAGAAGAAATAAAAAGAAAGGATATTAAGATATTATATAATCTTAGCAACAATGACCCAATTTTAAGAGAATACGTAACTTACAATGCCCCTATTTTTGTTTATCCTTTTGCAGCAAGAATTATATCAAAAAACACAGGACTTCTCCAGATTATATTTATAGTCCTTTTGGTATTTTTTATTTTTAAGTTTAATTTGCTATTGGTGCTTATTTGCGGAGTTATGGCATACCTTAATGGCTATTCCGGTTCAAGATTCAATAATAAGTTAATGTTTGAGGAGGCTGTTTCAAATTTTACTGAAAAAGTTGCCCCTTTTGATAAAAGCTATTTTCATCAAAAATTATCAGATTTTCATGAAAACTACTATCAGGAATTATCAAAATAGCAATAGCTTATTATAAAACTCTATGGTCATAAAATATGAAGAGGCTAAAAAAATAATGGGCAATGACCTTATTGGAGCTTGTGAAATAGAAAAAGCCTTTAGCGTAAACATTGATAAAAATAATATCCCAGAAATTCCATTTTCTCTTGAAAAGCTCAAGCAAGCTAAAGAAAACAATCAGATTCTCATATTGAGATTAAGTTACACAAAAGAAGAAAAACCTTTCACTATTGAAAATATTAATACTTTCCTCAATAAAAGATTGAGTGATGGGTCGTTTGCTCTTTTTCGTGACTATAATGATGCAGGAGAAAGAATTGAAGCTTCTTTATACCAGAATGAACATTTTGCATCAGAAGAGACTCCTGCGAACTCCTGGGCCCTTGTGGGGATTGCGAGCAAAGAAACTGCTGCAGAAAATCCCTCACCGGTAGAGATTATTTATGATCATATCGCATATTTCCAAAATACCAGCAAGAAACTGATAAATAATTGCGAGGTTATGACTTCAAATATTCAAGATGGGATGAATATTTTTATTTCAGACTTTCCCAAAGAAGATGGGCTGTACGTAGGGATCACAAGAGAATACCTAGATCAACCAAGACTTAAAAAATACTTATCCATAACAAAAAATGCTTAAACCAATATTGACCTATTCTGTTGTATTTCTTTTAGGTCTCAGCTTTCCATCATGGCTAAGATATATACTTTTGATTGCTTCAAAATCAAAAAAGGATAAGCTGCCAGTTATTGAAGAAAGTAAAAATAAAGAGGCTACACACGAGACATTGAATGAAAAAGAACTTTCAAAGCTTAAACAAATTAAGCTTGCAGGAAGAAACGGAAAACAAACTGACTTCTATGAAAATGATTTAGTGCATGTTTCATATTCAGATATAGATTTTCCCGTACCTAGCAAATATGATTATGATCCTATTGATTTAGCTAAAATCATTAACAGTGGCAAAATTAACATATATTCAAAACTTAATGGCGAATTTGTAAAAGAGATTAAAGGCGGATTTATCACCACAAGAAAGGCGGAGTCCTTGAATGGCGGTTACAAATATTGCCTTCCAGATGGTGAAGTATTTTTTGATGGACATTATTTTGAGAAAAAACTTGTGCCAAAAAAATAGCTTGTTCTTTTTTATTTTGGTGCGATACAACTAAGGTACTACTATATTTTTTCTTGACCCCAGGTGGGTGGGTGCTTCAACCCTCCATTTTATTTACTGCAACATTTTTTATACTTAATTTCTGATCCACAAAAGCATGGTTTATTTCGTGGATTTTTTTGTGAAACTTTTTTGTCATCATCTTTAATTTCAGGATATTCCTTCTCATGAACGTATTGATTTATTGGATTGACCAATATACCTAATTCCTCCTGTATTTTCTTTGCCTCTGTATCATTTTCAGTTGTCCATGTTCTAGTATCTAGATATGCCACATCTTCAGAACCCCCTTCTGCATAAAATCTGCCTGACTCAGTGGCAATGCCTATTATATCCAGAGCATCAGGCTGTCTAAGCTTAAATACCCTCATGCTTGCTTCAAGAAACTTTACTCTAACCTCTCTATTAATGAGTTCTGACTTATCCTTACGCCATGGAAATATAAGAAAGACATAATAAGGATCTTCTTTGCGGCGAGGTGGTATACATCTAAGCATCCTTTGATCTAAAGGTGTTTTCTCTGCAATCTCAAGAAAGGCTTTAGATAAAATCCTTCTATCAAATCTAGACTCCCTTGTTAGAAATCTGGGCTTAATTAAACTTTTGTAAGGATTTTACCCTCTTAATATCTCTTGAATCATCTTGTATCTACGCTCTTGATTTAGTCCTCGATGGACTTGCAAGAGCGTTTTTGTTTTTCCAAAAAATCCATCAATCGAATTTGTAGT
>CAIPMZ010000074.1 GCA_903866285.1 uncultured bacterium | reverse complement strand
TCATTTTTCACCATTACTAAATGGCAAATTGTCTTTTTAGCCTATGATTCAAACTTTCTTTTTGTCCTGATAATTATTATCGCGGCAGCCATAATGTATGTTAATGAAAAAAGACCGCCTGAAATGGTTAATTTTGAGCTCGGTCCAGAAGGAATAAAAATCGGAGCAAAATTCTATGACTATGATGAACTCAAAAATTTCTGTGTTCTCTATAAACCAAAACAAAGTATAAAAAATTTATATTTCGAATTTAAAAATAGCGCTCGTTTACGTCTCTCAATTCCTCTGAGAAGAATGGACGCCCTAACGGTCCGTAACTATTTAGTCCGCTATTTAGACGAGGATTTAGAAAGAGCTAACCCGCCCCTATCCGAACAGTTGACTAAACTGCTTAAATTATAATAAGATAATTAGCAGTTCAGGGTATAGCCCTGATTAATTTAGCTTTCGTCGTTCAACGGATAGGACGCAAGATTGCGGATCTTGTAATCCAGGTTCGATTCCTGGCGGAAGCACATAGATTGAACTAAACTAAAAAAACAGAGATTCTTAAAATTTCTGTTTTTTTGTTAAATAAACTTTTCCTATTTACCATTTTTTAAAACTCTTGATATTTTCTCTTTTTCATACTAGACTATTATGATTATCAAAAATCAATAAATCGTATATTAAAAACCAAAAATTCTTCTATCATGAAAAGAAAAATTGATCACTACTCCCACGGAGAGGCTCGGACCAGGAACGGGCAACTCATTGAGTTCTCTTGCCCTCCCGAAGATAAGGAAAAGGTAACTGAGACAATTGCTAATAACATCCGTTTCGTTAATTTGCCCAACTCACACAAATCAGTCACGGGTCACGGCAGTCACGGCGGCTTTAGTCGTTTTAAACTCAAGCAGCATAAATATGCTGGCGGCGGTCCGGGTGAATACGGCGAATGGGGTTATATCGAAGTACTCGAAATAAAGAACCCGCCTGAAGGTCGCCATCCTTTCGTAATTTATGAGGCTAACAGTAATGGCAAAAATACATTCTATGAATGGAAGACTCTTGCCCAAGCCATTGCCGCTTATGAAAAACACTGGTCGAATTCTGACAATCGTGGAAGTTTCCCAAAACTTCCTGGTTTCAAGCGCATGGCTCTCTGCGGTCTGCTCGTCCCCTGGTTCTATGCCTTAGGCGACGAAGACTTGTTAGGCGACTACGCTTTCCCTGATGGATTGCAAGATGATCCGGTTTTTCGTTTCGGCGAACGTTTTGTCTGCTATGAAAACGACGTGCCGGTAGCCAAAACGTGCATGGGCACACGTTTCGTTGAAGAGACCAGTCGCTATAATGATGGGGTCCATAAAAAGTACCGCCTTGTTGTCTGGCACGATGGTTCAATGTGGAACGAGAACGAAGAAAAAAACCAAACCCCTCGCCCTCTAATTGAAGGTGAACTCTGGATTACCGAAGCTATGCAAAAATTTAAAAATTTCCTCTCCGGCAAAACCGACAAGTTCGAAATTGACTTCATAAATGGTCAAAAATTTATCGGACACTTAACCCCGAAAAAAGATCCTCACGAGTCCCCAGCTGGTGATTATAATCTGGCGGTAACTTTCAAAAGCGGCCAACCGGCTCGCGGCTGGGTACAAAATTTTGTGCCGACACCGGAAATCCCAAATATCATCGAGCATGTTAAAAAGGGAGTGGCCGCCAAAGGGAGAGAAGTTGATCGAATCGAAATTTTAGGTAGCCGCCCTGAAAAGGGAGGAAAGAAATGGAGTGGTGTTTTTTATGGTCACTCCTAAACCGAAGTTTATTAAAAAACGATAAGAGGCTAATCCCGCTGGACCGCCTCTTTTTTATTTGCCGCTCAGCCGGGTATTTGTTAGACTTTTAGTATGATTACCTTAAGCTCAAAAATAAGTGAACTTTACCGTGTCGGTGCCGCTACGGCTAAAATTCTTAGAAAACTTGAACTCGAAACCGTTCAGGATCTTCTTTTTTATTTTCCTTTTCGCTATGACGATTTTTCTCTTTGCTTGCCAATTGCTGATCTAAAGATAAATACTAATGCTA
>CAIPMZ010000073.1 GCA_903866285.1 uncultured bacterium | reverse complement strand
ATTTATGGATAAAAAATCAAAAATTTTGCTAGGGGTTTTTTTCTTATTGATTGCAATGTCAATCGGTGCGACTTATTATCGCATCGTATTCCGGCATAATTATCTGATTGAAAGTCAGGAGGCTTGCGATCCAGCGCTTGAAAAATGTTTTGTTTACCATTGTGACCCAACTGCGGAGAGTTGCACAGGTAATGAAGCCGAGGACACCTCATATTATAAAATTGCTAAACGCAAAGCCAGTAAAATTCCAACTTGCGACCCAGCGCAGGATGAAAATTGTCAGCCTTTTATTTGTGGGGAGGGTGAAAAAGATTGTGGAGAAATTTTGTGCGACGAAAAAACCAAGCAAAAAGAAGATGAATGTAGTGACCCTACTCAGTATAATCTTGATAACCCGCCAGTCGTAGAAGAAGAAATAGCTTGTGACCCAGCCACGGATGAAAGTTGCCAAAGCGCCGAAGGGGATGCCACGGTCGACACGGCTAATGATGATAGCGGTAGTGACCAGCCTGAAACTCAGGTTGAACCAGTTGATTCTTCCGCCGTACTGTAATAAAAGATTGCTAAATATAAAAATAAAAAGGCTCTATGGATAGGTTATTTTAGTTTTGGCCCATAATTATTGGCCAAGCCTTGACAAAAGGCTTTTTTGGTTGTATTATTTAAGGTTGGTAAAAAGGAGAAAATCGTTGCTTAATAATAAGTTTATAATTATAATCTGCCATTATGGAAAAAAGAAAAGCGTTGTTGGAGGCATTCCGAGCCTTTTTTGATTATCAAGAACAAGAGGAAATTGCAACTATTGATGTGGTGAAAAAAACCTCTTTTTTAGCGGCCGGTCGTATTTTTTACGCCGCTTCGGATTATATTATTGCTGCCGGGTTGGGAACTTTTGTTTTCTGGATGGAGGCGAGAAATACTGCAAGTGTGAATATATATCTTGGAACAGCTTTGTATGATTTTATTGCTGCCTCGATATATTTTTATTTGAGTGATATGACTGGGTGTGATTTTACCTTAGGTCAATCATTTAGACGAGTGGCAGACAGCTTTAAGAAAAGTGGTTTTTGGGGAACAGTCATCGCCTGGAGCTTATTGTTAGGTGTTTCCATTAAGGCCATTATCTGGGAAGGTCCAGAAGTGATTTGTTTTCTTTTTAAAAAAGAATTAGGAAGTAAAACGAAAACTTGGGTCGCACTTTTCGTGCTTTCTGCGCTGCAAGGAATCTTTGGCGCCTGGCTTTACACTACGGGTTATGCCCTGTGGGAGAAACTTGGCTCTGAATCACTGGTTAAATCTAATTACGCCATTTTGGGGGTAGTGACCTTTATCTTTGTGGTCGTTATTGTTTCATTAACAAAGAGAATAGCCCAGTGGTTAATGAGTTTGATTCGTTTTTTACTGAAGAAGTAGTTAACGTAACCGCGTATTTTTATTTTAGATGTGCGGTTATTTTTCTAAACGATTAATTTTGATTGAAAACGGCTTATGAATATCTTAATGGTCTCATTTGATCTTTCAGGCGCGAGCTTAATTTATAATCTTCAAAAAGAAGGACACAGTGTTCGTCTTTTTATTGATGAAGAAAATCAGAAGCAAAATTATGAAGGAATGATTGAAAAAGTTACTGACTGGAAAAAAGAGCTAGGCTGGGTTGGTAAAGAGGGGTTGATTATTTTCGATAGTTGTGGCTACGGGAAAGAGCAGGAAGATTTGAGAAAGCAGGGTTTCTCTGTGGTTGGTGGTAATGAGCTCGGAGATAAACTTGAACATGATAGACAATATGGTCAAAAAATATTTTCTGAGTGTGGAATCCCAATTGTTAAGTCGGAAAGTTTTAAGGGTGTTAATAACGCCATTGAGTTTGTTAAAAATAATGAAGGACCTTGGGTAATTAAGCAAAATGGCCATGCTGATAAAATTTTTAATTACGTCGGAAGCCTTGAGGATGGGAGAGATGTAATTGATGTCCTTCATAATTATGCAGAGTATGAAAAGGATGAATGTAGTGTGATTGATTTACAAAAAAGGATCAGAGGGGTTGAGATCGGGGTAGCGCGATATTTTAATGGCAATGATTGGGTCGGACCAATTGAAATAAATTTAGAACATAAGGATTTAGCTGCAGGTAATCTTGGGCCAAAGACTTTTGAGATGGGAACTTTGATGTGGTTTGATGATAATGAAAAAAATAGACTTTTTCAGGCTACTTTGGCGAAAATGAAAGAGTATTTAAAGAGTATTGATTTTAGAGGTGATATTGATATTAATTGTATTATTAATGGTCAAGAGTTTTATCCATTAGAGGTAACTACGCGTTTCGGCTGGCCCGCTACGCATTTGCATAACGAGCTGATAACCTCACCAATGGGTGAATTTTTAAAGGCAGTGGCTGATGGAAAACAATATGATTTAAAATTCAGAAGAGAATTCGGGATTGTTGTGCTCGTTGCTACACCACCGTTCCCTTATCAAATTAGAACTAAAAAATATTCTTCTTTTGGTGAAAAAATATATTTTAAGCCCAATATGACTGAGGCTGATCTCAATCATATCCATTTTGAAGATGTCTCAAAGACTAAAGATGGTCAATATTATATTTCTAGTAATTCTGGTTTTGTTTTGCATGTAACAAATTTCGGTGAGACAGTTAGTGAAGCCAGGAAGAAAGGACTTGAAATTATCAATAAAATAATTATTCCAAAGAAATTTTATCGAAATGATATCGGAGTTAAATTTATGCAGACTGATGGTAGGGATTTAGAAAAATGGGGTTGGATTGCTAGAATAAAAAAACGAAGCAGTAAAAATTTTTTAAATTATCTCAGGGATTTCTTTTTTAATATTGGGGAATTAGGTAAAATTAAAAAAAATCCGGAACTTACAACGGCGTTAGCGGTGGGTTTTACTGAAAAGGCCCTAGCCAGCGTAGTACTACTTGAAAGAAAATGTTTTCCAGTGAGTTGGCAATATGCGGATGCGCAACTTTATTATCGAAATAAATTACGGGATGATGAAAACATTAATATTTTTTTAAAGGAAAAAAATAGCGTAGTCGGATATATTCTAGCTAGTTTTCATGACAAAGAAGTAGCTGAACTTGAAGAATATGACCCAGCTTTTATTAAAAAAGAGGATACCTTTTACATTGAAACTATTCAAGTTCTGCCAACGAAAAGTGGCAGAGGTGGAGCAAAAAAAATGCTAATGGCTGTTTGCCAAGAGGCCAAAGCAAGAGGTATTAATAAATTTTCTACCCACGCTAGGACGCGGAATGGTTTTAATGGTATAATAAAAAAACTTTTTGATGGTAAAATAGTTAAAGTTAGGAAGATAGAAAATTGGCAGCCAGCGCAGGGTGAACCCTATGAATATATTGAATGGACTTTCTAAGATTAATAAAGCTTAAAAAATAATAACAATAACAAATATGATTTGTCCTAGCTACGCTGATCCAAGCTTTCTTATATTTTCGGATCAGGTTCCAGCTTTACTTTATTATTCGCATATGCCTGCTATCGTGGTGGCTCTTTTCATTGGTTTTTTTGTTTTTTTGAAAAACAATCACTTATTATTAAGTAAACTTTTGATTTCAATTTCAATTACCTTCTCAGTGTGGGTTTTTTTGGATTTAATTGTTTGGACAAATAATAATAGTGAATTAATAATGTTTGTTTGGTCATTTTTTGGAATTTTGTATGCAATTTTAAGTATTTTGTGTCTGTATTTTGTTTTGGTTTTTGTGGATAAACGGGATATAACTTTTCGGATGAAATTATTTTTTGGAGCCTTATTTATTCCAGTGGCTATCTTTGCCTCAACTGCTAAAAATATAAATGATTTCATGCTTACCTTATGTGGAGTTGTTAATGAGGGTATTTATTATGGTAATTATTATTACGGAATTGGTTTCTTGATGTTTTTTTGGATACTTTTGTTCTTAATTTTAAGATACCTAAAAGCGGAAAGGGAATTTAGAAGGCAAATTATTTTATTAGGGCTAGGCGTTGAATTATTTTTACTTTCCTTTTTTACGACGGGATATATTGCTGGAATCTTGACTGAAAATTCATACAATATTGAGTTCTATGGTCTTTTGGGGATGACTTTTTTTATGGGTGTTTTGGCTTATCTGATCGTTGAATATAAAGCTTTTAATATTAAAATGCTTGGTGTGCAAGCTTTGGTTGCGGCGTTGGTTATTCTGATTGGCTCTCAGTTTTTCTTTGTGCATGATAAAATTAGCATTATTTTAACTGGAATAACTTTAGCGCTGTCTTTAGTTTTCGGATATCGCATAATTAAATCGGTTAAAAATGAGATTACGCAAAAAGAAATATTAGAGACTGCTAATAAGGAAATATCTGAACGTAAAGAGCAGTTGCAAGTGATGGCGGATAGCTTAGCGATAGCGAATGATAAACTGCGGAAGTTAGATAATGCGAAGACGGAATTTATCTCGATTGCTTCGCATCAACTGCGAACCCCTGTTACGGCGATTAAAGGTTTCGTGTCGTTGATTCTGGAGGGTTCATATGGCGAAATTGGAACGGAAACTAAAAGTGCGCTGGAAAAAGTTTATCTTTCGAGCGAGCGCTTGGTAGCGCTGATTGAGGATTTGCTGAATGTATCTCGAATTGAGTCGGGACGAATGACTTTTGAATTTGAAAAAGCAAGCGTGGAAAAATTATTAAAGGAGCTTTACGATAATTTTATTTTAATTGCTAAAAAGAAAAATTTTTATTTAGATTTAAAATTACCGACGCAAGCTTTGCCTGAAATTACGATGGACCAGGCTAAGGTTCGAGAATTAGTTTCAAATTTTATTGATAATGCTTTAAAGTATACGGAAAAAGGCGGGGTTACTATTAAGGCTGAAATAATCAGCGAAGGTGTGATTGTAGATGAAAATGGTTTTGTAATTCCCCGCAGGAATTCAGGGTTTGGAAAGGTAATTAGAATTACGGTTTCAGATACTGGGATTGGGGTTGGGCGAGATGAAATTCCTTATCTTTTTCGAAAGTTTTCGCGTGGCAAAGAT
>CAIPMZ010000072.1 GCA_903866285.1 uncultured bacterium | reverse complement strand
CTACCAATTACTAACCCTAGACTTGTGCGTCCGGTAGCAGCCACTAGTCCAGTTGAGCCGCCATCCCACTGTCTAGTTTGGGAAAAGGCGGTGTTCCAATTGGCTGAATTATTCGTAATGGAGGCTGCCCAAGCTGTGCCAGTTGAAAGAGCAATGCCCACACCTGGATAAGTCATCGTAACTAAACCTGAGTAATTACTGTTAACAGCATTGTCTCCGGTGTTCGTTCCAGTTGAACTGCCCGAACCAGCTGGCGCGCCAACCATGCTAGCGGTGATGCCCGAAACCGTGCCGGTAAAAGTTGGGGAAGCTAAATTCGCTTTGAGGCCATCATTACCATTTAATTTTTGAATTGCGGCTAGGATTGAGTCCGTAGCGGCAATTGTGCCAGCACCAGAAACGTAACCAGTTAGGATTTTGCCCGTCACCGCTGCGTCGGTAAAAGAGGCGCTTGGCAAGGCGTTAGTTGCGAGGGTGCCTTGGGCGCTAGTGGCAAAATCTCCGGTGTTGTTGTTGGCGGCTGTGCCAAAGGTTCGATAAGCTACAAAGTCTCCAATGTTGCTATTAGCCGCACTCCCCAAAGTTCCGCCCGCGCCGATATTGAGCGTGGCTCCATCATTGCCAGCAAAAGTCAGGGTATTAGAGGCGGTCAAGGTTTTTCCAGCGCCCAAGGTGAGCGTCCCCGTGCCGGTGGTGAAGATATTACCATTAAAAGAACTGGCCTTCACATTGCCAACAGCATCAATTTGAAACTGCGAAGTAGCTCCAACCGAAAGGGTGGCTGCTGGCGTTGTGGTGCCAAAACCAACCCGCTTGTGCAAACTGTCCAGGTAGAAAGTTCCTCCGTCAATGTTGATAGCATAATTACTGGCCGTTGGATCAATGACCAGGTTGTTGTCTAAAGTTAGGGTATCTTTTAGTTCTGTAAAATCCAGCGAATCTGGGGCGATGATGCCACCCGTGACCATTCCCCAAACTGGAGCGCCGGTGCCATTGGAAAGCAAAACCTGGCCGACCGTCCCGGGCTCAGAAAAAGCATATTTTCCGCCATCACTGTAAGCAACAGAGCCCGCTTGACCAAGTAGGTTCGTATTAGTTCCGCCATTGGCAACGCTCAGCGCAACGAGCAGGCTGAGTTGATTAAAAGCTGGACTGGAAGTAGTGAGTAAGTCTTGGTTTAAAGCGGAGTTACCAGCCAGGGTTAAAGTACTTGGCGTTGTTCCGCCGGCAATCGTAAAACCCGTAGCCGTGGTTGCGAGCGTCAGGCCATTGTAAGTTTTACCCGTGAGCGCTTTGGCGAGATAATTATTAGCAATAACTGTCCCTTGCCAATTTCCAGCGGTAATCGTACCAACTTGACTGATCTTTTGGAGAATACTTGCATCTAAACCAGCACTAGTAATTAAGGGGATATCCCCAACTTGATTACCAATGGAATGGCCTTGCAAGTGCATAGCGTCAATGGCCGCCGCCACGGAACCAATTTTTTTACGCGGCACCATCTCCGAATCATCGTTAAGCATAATGCCGAGATAATGTTGACCGTTGCTAAAAGTCAAGGCAGCGGGAAAAGGATTAACACTCCCGAGGTAAACTGAGATGAAGCCCTCACTGACATTAACCTGCTGGGTTTCTTGCCAAACGCGAGCGCCCGCATCCGAGTTGGAAGGATACGGATCCAAGCTTTGGCGGTCGTTGGTGTAAATCGAAAAACGAATTGAGTAGGTACCGTCTTTTAAAATTGTTTGATCATTATTTAAAAAATGAGCGGAAAGATTAAGTTGGTTAGCAATTGAGGACTGAGCGCTTTGAGCTAGGGTAGTTTTAATAAAAAAGGCCACACTAAAAAAAGCCATGCCCATGCCGATGCCGATTAAAAAAAATATTTTTATTTTTTTTTGATTCTGTATCACCCCAATGGTTTCTAATTTGCGCTGTTTTCATCTTTACTTTTCAGTAAAGCCTTCTCTAGAAAAAATCATAAAAACAGCTCATTTCGTTCTTTGTTTTTAGCTTTTCTCCTTTTAAAAAAATTCCTTGTTATAGAAAAATTATAACATTTTTTTTGATTCCTAGCCAGTCTTTTTTTAGCTTCTATATGTATAACAAGCAAAGGGGCTACAAAGCCCATGCCTAGGCCACTTTAAAGTTTGGTTTAAATTAATTAGATTAGGACTATTTTCATAGCGTAAGGTTAAGCTCCCGCTCGCTGGGTTTTAGTTCCAAACCAGTAAAGTAAAAATTTTTAATTTAGCTTCCAAAAATCCTAATTTACGCCTGCCCCTAATTTTAGCTCGTCCTTGCTTATTTAAAATTTTTTAGTTACCCTTAGTAATATGAAAATTATTTCTACCTCAGCGCTTCAAACGAAAAAACTCGGCCAACTTTTAGCCGAGGAACTTTCCGGTAGCGAAATTATTTGCCTTGCCGGCGACCTTGGCAGTGGTAAAACTACCTTCACCCAAGGACTCCTTAAGGGACTTAAGGTGCAGGGCCCCTACACCAGCCCAACTTTTACGATCGTAAAAGAATACACTGGTCACAAAACAAGGAACATAAAACATGGAACAATCAATGCAAAACATGCCGCATCTAAAAAAATACTCCATGCTCCATGCTCCATGCTCCATGTTTTCCATATCGATGCTTACCGCATTTCTGCTAAAGATTTACGCGATTTGGGCTTTCTCGATTTTGCCGGCCAAAAAAATTCGGTTGTCATTCTTGAATGGCCCGAAAAAGTTAAACGCCTAATCCCTACCAACGCAGTATGGATTGACTTCCAATGGGTCAACGAAAAAGAAAGGGAGATCACTTTTGACACAAAATAAAAAAGAGCCACAATGAACTGTACCCCAAAAAGTAGACACGAAAGTGTCTACTTTTTGTTATCTGCTAGAATGTAATTAATTAACAAACAACTACATGAAGAAAAAAATGTTCACAAAAGAGGAAATCAAGGAGTTATTAAGTAATGAGAATGTTACAAAATGCAGCGAGAAAGCAATTTCTTACAGTAAGGCATTTAAAATTGAAGCAGTAAGGCTTTACAATGAGGACGGTTTTGGATCTAGAGAAATCTTTGAAAATGCAGGATTTAAACTTAAGATAATAGGTAAAGACAAGCCAAGTGGATGTTTAAATAGATGGTGTAGAATTAACCGCATAAAGGGCACCACTGGCTTAGAAACAGAAATGCGAGGCAAGGGTGGTGGCAGACCAAGAACTAAGGAGCTTTCTTTAGCAGATAAACTCGAGAGATTAGAAGTCGAAGTTGCATACCTTAAAGCTGAAAACGATTTTTTAGCAAAACTCCGGGCCAAACGAAGGGAGTAAAGCTCAAGCCCCAACAAAAATATCAGCTAATCAGAAAAATGAAGCTGAGTGTAAGAATATCATGCAGTATTGCCCAGGTATCAAGAGGTGGCTACTACAAGTGGCTCTGCCATGCAGACGAGCCAGAAAGTGACCATGAGGACTATCTTCTCATCAAGGAGGTATTTGAGAAGGGTAAGAAAAAGCTAGGCTTCAGGGGAGTGCAAATGAAGCTCTTGGAAAAACAAATTAGCATGAATCACGAAAAGATAAGCAGAATCATGAATAAATACCATTTGTTCTGCAAAATCAGAAGAAGAAATCCTTACAAGAATATTATGAAAAAATCCTTAGAACATAGAACTTGCGAAAACAAATTGAAGCGAGAATTTAAACAAGATGTTCCTTTTAAGGTATTTTGTACGGATATTACTTATCTGTGGTTTAATCATCGGTTCGCCTATCTTTCAGTAATCAAGGACATTGCAAGTGGTGAAATTGTTGGACATAAGCTCACTATGCATTTAGAGATGGAAATTGTCATGGGAACGCTTAAAAATATGAGTGAGCATAATATGCTAAATTCCTTTGAAAACATCATGATTCATTCTGATCAAGGTTTTCATTACACAAACCCACTTTACATTGCAAAAGTTAAAGAATTAAACATGATTCAGTCAATGTCTAGAAAAGGAAATTGCATTGATAATGCCCCCATTGAATCCTTCTTTGGGCATCTTAAAGACGATGTCGATTACAAGCACTGCAAAACATTCGAGGAGCTCAGTTTGCTAATTGAGGAATATGTGAAATACTACAATCATCAAAGGTATCAATGGGAACACAAAAAGATGACTCCCGTTGAATACAGAAATCATCTTTTAGTTTGCGCTAGCTAGTTTTTTGTTTCGTGTCTACTTTTTGGGGTACAGTTCACAAAGCTCTTTTTTAATAGTTAGTATTTAGTATTTAGTATTTCCTAAAAGCTAACGCAGCTAAAAGCTAGCGAAGCTACCCTAGTTCACTTCAATATCAATATGCCTCACCTCCGGCACTTCGTCTTTGATTTTCTTTTCCACATCATCAATCCTCGTGCCAATCATTCTTGGCACGCGGTCGGCGTAGTCGACGCAAAAACGCAAGAACTCGCCATAGTCACCGTCAATTTCCTTAAATTCCTTTTTGAGGGCTTGCCCACGATACATACTCCGCATCAACGCGCTGCCGTTAATTTCAACTTCGCATTTGATATGATATTTTCCAATGTCAATCACTACTGATTTAAAATCTAAAACTTTTTCAATCGCCGGATCATTTTCTAAAATTTCAATTACTCGCTCTTCGGTTTCCTCGGGAATTGATTTGCGCATCAGAAATCCCCGATTAATACTAATCAAAACAATTGCCATCGCGCCCAATAAAATTCCAATCACGATTGAACCAACTGAATCCCAAACGTAATTTCCGGTCAGCTTTGAAAGCAAAATACTCAGAAAAGCGATCCACACTCCAACAACTGCGACGCTATCTTCCAGTAAAACTGCGATCGTGGTTGGATCGCCATACTCTAAAGTCTCGCGCCAATTTCTTTTTTTATTGTGCGCGCGCAGTTCGCGCAAGGCTATCAAAAATGTTCCTGCTTCCACCACGAAAGAAATCGCCAAAATTAAAAAAGCCAATGAGCTGATGTGCGAAACTTCTTGATGCAAAAGTCCAATTACCCCATGATAGACCGTCACGCCAGCGCCTAAAAAGAAAATACTGCACGCACTAATCAGCGCCCAAAAAAAGCGCTCGTTGCTATAGCCATAATGGAAATCGCCGTCCGCCACGCGCTGCGATTTTTTAATCCCCACCATCAAGAGCAGTTGATTAAAAACATCCGCCACACTATGCACCGCTTCCGAAAAAAGCGCGCCCGAGCCCGTCGCGAAAAACCCAATCCATTTCAGAATCATAATAAAAACATTTCCCGCCAACGCCGCCAACACTGGCAAGGTCCCATGCGAATTTTTTGAATGCATAATTTTTAAACTTCACTAATAACGTCAAAGCCCTTAAAACTTCCCACCACTGAATATCCAATAATTTTAATTCCTTTAGGAGCTATCTTCCTGATTTTTTTGGCAATTTCATTGAGCGTTGCACCAGAGCCAGTAGCATCATCAATGATTAAAATATTGCTGTTTATTTTTTGATTTGGATCAACCGCAATCGTTGTTTGCGCGTTGATAATTCGATCTTCCAATTTACGCAAAGTTTTCTGTGGAACTTTCGTGAGCGTCGAAACTTTGACTGCGAAAATCTGCGACAAGTTTAATTTCAAACCCATTTTCAAAACTTCTAAAAACTGAACTTTGCGCTCAATGGTTGGTGGCACAAAACAAATCAAGCCAATTTCATATTTTTCAATCAAACCCTTAATAGCTGGCTTAATTAGCTTGGCAATTTCTAAAATCAACTCGCTATTTTGGGAAGATTTGCCGAGATAAACCAGTTGCCCAAGTTTTGTTTTTCCAAAATAATCTAAATTATAAAATTCGCTAAAAAAAATATTGTCCAAAAAAAGTTCGCCTTTGCCAGAAAGAATAGTTTTTTTGCCAGAAATCAAGCCGTTTTTCTTTAATTTTTCAAGTGCTTGTAACCTGCGAACATAAATTTTCTTTTCCTTTTCGAAATCAAATTTGTTTTTGAGGCACCAAAGCTGAAAGCCAGCGACACCCCTGGTCATTTCCCCTGCAGGCGAAACATAAATGTAATTTTGCTCAATGAATTGATCGAATTTGTCTGACACGATTGCCGTATCTTCTAAACTTTCATTGATAGCATAAAAAACCTTTGGCGTTGTGCCGGTTTTTTTAATCACCTGCTGAGCCAAAAGTGTTGATAAATGCTTATAAATTGTCTTGAGGGAAACCTTTAAAACCTTACTAAGCTCTGATGACCGAATTGGACCATAAAGCCTAATTGCTTCCAAGACTTGCTTTTGTTGGGTTGATTGTTTTTCCATACTTCTATTATATCAGGTTAATATTAACCCGTCAATATTAACCCCTTTATCTTAATCCCCTCCACTAGCCCCCAGTGTGGGCTCAATTTTCCGCGCAAAAAAATGCACCGCAGCCAAGATTGACGCGGTGCGAAAGAATGTGTTTTAAAAAAGTAAAAATAGATATGAAAAAAGGGAGACTGCGACCAAAGCAAATCTCCCTAAAAGCCTACCTATCCCACAGGTAGACCCCCAAGCCCCATATGGCCATACCGGCCACGCGAAGGAATAGGAGTACCATCTCCAGAGCGAATCTCTCGTCTGGAGTGGGATTGTTTTGCAGATCGGGATTGATCTGCAGGGTCACGATGGCCACCAGGACCACCATAAACCCAACCAAACCACGCAAGATGCGCCATTGTTTCTCGTTCATTTTTGCCACCCTCCCAGGTGGCGTTTTTTAAATTAATTTAACCACTCAAAAATATTTTCTTTGTTTTGTAAAAAACACAAAGAGTGGTTAAATTAATTTCTGTTCAATTTTCAAAAAACTTTCGCATTTCACATTTTTGCATTTCTGTTTAAATGCTTAAATGTTTGTATGTTTGTATGTTTGTATGTTTATATGTTTATATGTTTATATGATTCCTGTCTTTTCACTATGAGCCTTCCTTTTTGAAAAAGAAATGCTCAATTGTGAAGGAGAAAGTCTATACCAAAACTTTCCCCACACAACCTTTAACCAATTTGAGGTTCTGCTCCCTCGAGGCTCTCCATTTGTTTAAAGTACAAACGGGGACAAAAACTTTTTACCTGTGCTTTTACTCCTGTGGATTCTCAGGAAACCTTGAGCAAGTCAAGGAGATGTTTGCATCGCTTAGCCGTGTGCCGCTACAACGACCGCCCCACTGCGGCCGTCGTTGTAGGTCACGCGCCGGAACGCGTGAACGACGGCGTGGAACACCACAAGGTAGCTCCACACGGCCATCGGGCCGGTGAGTTCCACCTCATCCCGCTCCGCCTGCGGGACTTCGGTGACCAACTTGTTGACATTCCTGCCAACAATGTTGATCGCCTCAGCCACAGGGGTGGTGAGGTTGAGGCGGCCGGCGACCTCCTCAATTTTGCAACCCTCGTAGAGGGCTGCGTTCGAAAGACTCAAATCGATTATTTTCATTTTTTACCGGCCCTCACGAGCCGGCCCATTTTTTGTTTTGAAAAAAATTACAACCAGCTTCTGTCCGGCTCAGGCAACGCCTGATACCCCTTAGAAACTGGGTCAAACTGATGAACCTCAACATCGAACTTCGCGAGGCCCACCAGCTGTCCGACGAGAAACGACAACCCAACTGGTCCGGACAGCACCAGTTTGATTGGGCAATTCTGGTTGCTGGCCATAGCTCGATAGAGCTCGCTCGCCAGCGTTTTGTAGTCCTTGTCGGACTCCAAAACGCTCTTGCCCAAAACTGCCTCCACGTCAATGAGACAATCAAGCTCACCGAAATAAGCTTTGACCGCCTCACTGACGGGCCTGCCAACCTGGAGGGCGATGACGAAATCCCTACCCCCCTTGTTGGCGTATTTTTTCCGCCTGGCGTATTTCACTCGGAGCCAGTAAATGGCTGCCGAGATAACACCGACGAGCCACATCAACGGCTCGATGATAGACCAGGCGGAGGACACGTCCCGCAGGAAAATATCCATCCTGCCCTCCTTTTTTTTGGGATTAGAAATACAGGAATCCCTCGGGCTCCCACTTTGCCCGAAGTCCCATTTTTAAATTCGGGAATGATTTTTTTACCTCTTCGATCATCCAGATGACCGAGGAGGTGTTGCGTGGTGCATCCCAATCACATCCCGCAACCGGCTTGTAAAGCCGGAGAGTCCAAAACTCCCTCTCTCCACTGCCACCACTGACGATTGATGCTGCCATTTCAAGCAGATCGTCCAAAGTGGTGTTAGAAAATATTGGAGTCCGGACATCCACAAAGACGCCGGAGGCAGAAAGCAAATCCTGCGTCTCAACGCTCCGCTCGTACATCTTCGCGCCAAGCCCGTTCTTGAGGCCGGCGCGAAGCCCGAGGTCGCTCCGCGTGCCCTTGAGGTCGATCGCCGCGGACCCAAGTCCGAGATCAATCATCCTCTTGATAAACTGCGGACTTGACCCGTTGTGGGCTATGGACAGCCGCCCACCTTTTTCCTGGACATATTTCCCGATGGCAACTGATGCCTCAGGGAAGACGACTGGGTCGCCTCCGCTGAGGCGAACGACCTGCCTCTTGGCGATTGCGTCATCGCAGACCTTCAACAGGTCTTCAATTTCGCAATCGATCGCCGAAACAATCGAGCCATCCGCGGACCGAAAGTTTCCGTCGCGTTTGCAGTATGGGCAGGCGAAGTTGCAAGCCCCGAATGAGATGATGCGGGCATCCGCAATCTTCTCATTCAAGCCCTTGAGAAAATACAAGGGCCTGACCTCGGAGCCGACGACTCCGCGATGCGTGAGAACTTTTATTTTTTCCATTTTCTTCCCCGCCCTCACGAGCGGGCCCGTTTTTTGTTTTTGAAATTTGACTGCTCAAGCATAGTTATAAATTTTTAAAAATATAAAAAGCAGTCAAATTTCTTGATATTATGTTTTTTAACATAATATTTCTCACTATTCAGTTTTCAAAAAACTTTTCACTATGAGCTTTCCTTTTTTTAAAAAAGAAATGCTCAATTGTGAGGGAAATTTACGACCAAGTAAATTTCCCTACAAACCATGTTGAGGTTCTGCTCCCTCGAGGCTCTCCATTTTGCGAAAACGGGGACAAAACTTTTTACCCATCCTTTTACTCCCGTGGATTTTCAGGAAACCTTGAGCAAGTCAAGGGAATGTAGGGGAAATTACTTCAAGTCAAACTGGCGCCGATACTCGGCACCAGCATTCTCGAAGTAGTTGGTTTCCTCGGACAGTCGTCCGAGGAAACCGTTCGCAAACCGCTTGACCCAAGCGGGGTCGCCGCGGTTCCACCCCAGCGACGGGTGCTGCAAGAGCACCCGTTTGGAAACCAATTCTTCTACCCTCCTAGGGTAGAAGGAAAGGTTCAGATCCGGAACCTGGACACCCAGGTTCCGGAGGATTACGGCACACATGGTGCCGTAATCCGTTATGCCATTGAGATCGACGGCGATGCCGTCGATCTTGACAATTTTCTCAAAAGAAAGTCGCATAGAGTCTCCGATGTGCCCTATTGCCATTTTTAGCAATAGAGCGATTTGAAAAGTTAACTGCCTCACCCTATCCTCTTTTTTCAAAAGAATACTAGAGGCAGTCAACTTGTATCGTTGGCAATTTTGCCAAGATATTTTTCTAATCCTATTTAATTTTCAAAGATCTGCGTCGTTTCCCTCTCTCTAAAGAAACAAACGCTTCCCGTGGACTATGCCATGTACCGACTGGTACTGTGCGCTGCCATGTACCGACTGGTACATGGTTTCCCTCCACAGTCCCGCGCGTGAGATTTGCCGTTTTCAAAAGGAGAGAGACTTTCTTCGGAAAACTTTTCGGCAGATTTCACGCACAAGACTGTAAAGATAATGCAAACTCAGATCTTTCGACTTCGTTGCTCCGCCTTGGGGGGCGGATCAAATACGCTCAAGATGACAAGCCTATTTCTTATGTCATTTCGAGTGAAGCGGAGCGTAATCGAGAAATCTGGGCTCAGATCCTCACGTCGCATTGCTATGCTCCTCAGGATGACACTTTCTTTCTTTGTTTCAAAAAAACCAATCTTTTTGAAGAGACTGGGTTTTTTGAAAACTGAGCAAAAAACTGTGTCTCTCAAACAATTTTTTGCGATATATTTAATTTATTTCCAATGTACTGCTCCATTACTTTTTTTCATGTTCCATGTTTTGTGTTCCATGTTCCATGCTTTTTTTCGTAAGGAGTGAGACAAACAGGTTCATCTATCTTTTGAGATCGATGTCTCTCAAACCTGTCGGCCTTCACTCGTTGCGAAGATGTGGAAGTTCCGCGAACCTTACCGTAGGACTGTCTCCCTCTTTTTATTTTAGTCCTACAACTTGGTTACAACTTGCTCAGATCTTGGTTAGAGATCCGCCTTGACGACTTGAGTGTTGAAGCTCTCGTTGGAGCTAGTCGTCAGATGCACATCTTACTTGTTTGAAATGAAAGAACTTTTGTTAAGATTCTTTATTATTCGGATGAGGCCTTTCGTAGTGGCCTATTTAAACAATTCATCTTAACAACGTAGTATATACCAAAACATACCAAATGTCAAGCCTAGCTATGTCATTTTTTCTAATTTGTGCTATTTTTGGCTAACAGCTTAACCATATTTGGCTTATTTACGAAGTCATAGTGTCATACCCAGAGTTGACATTTCTGTTGTAATCTGCTAGAATGGAGTCACAAGCAACTCATATTTCGTGTCATCTTGAGCGTAGTTGACCAGCCTTGGGCTGGGAAACGAAGTCGAAAGATCTGGGCTCAGATTCCTCGATTCCTCCGCCTACTGACGGATTCACTCGGAATGACATCTTAAAACTTACTCATGAAAACAACCAAAAATAACAAAACAACCCTCCTCCTCAAGGCCGGCCTGACAATCACCCAAGCGGAGACTTTTGCCTATCTTTTGGAATTTGGGGAGCAAAAAGCCTCAATTGTAGCCAAAAACATCCAAAGACCGCGCGGAGTCGCCTATAAAGCCCTGGATGAGCTTTTGGAGCTGGAATTGGTGGAAAAAATCGAAAAAGGTGGCAAAATAGCCACTTTTCGCCCAACCCATCCAGCCAAATTGGAAAAATTCTTCGAAAACAAGGAAAAACAAGCCAAAAAAGACAAAGAGCAGTTTTTTTCCTCTTTGCCTGACTTGGTTTCCCTTTATAACCTTTCAACCCAAAAACCAGGAGTAACTTATTTCGAAGGAGATGAAGGAATCATTAGAATCCTTGAAGATGGTTTAACTTCGAATACCGATATTTGTATGTATATTGATGTTGACGCTGCCATGAAATACGCTACTGAAATAAATGAACGTTACGGTGAAAAAAGAAAAAAAGCTGGCATCAAAAAAAGAACGATCGCTCCTGACACTCCATTTGCTCGGAAATATTTAAAAAATTATAATACTGAAGTTACGGAGGTTCGTTTTATTCCAAAAGAATTTTTTCCTTTTACCACGGCTTCTTCGCTTGAAATTTATGACGGAAAACTTTCTTATGTCACAATCGATGAAAAAACAAAAATCGGCGTGCTTTTGCACGACCGAAATATTTTTCTCTTACATAAACAACTCTTTGAATTTACTTGGAGCCAAGCTAAAACATTTCAACAATTAACTTAGTTTTTGTTCAAACGCCACTAACACTCTTCCATTCTTTTTCCCTAGTTGAGCATACCTTGTAATCACATAGCCATATCCGCCAATAAGCTTGTCAGCTAAGTTGGTGAATTTTTCCAATTCTTCTTTTTGATCAAAGCTCATCAAAAATGGTCTTTTTTCATTTAATGTTTGAGAGCGACGGGACGCTCCGACTGTAAATTCTTTCTGCTGATCTTGATAAGCGATAAATAAATCGCTTAGTTTATCATGAGAGCGATAAATATAGTTTTTATTTTTCTGGTCATCACGCAAAATTTCAACCTCAAGCAATTCTTTACCATCAAATTGAGTATGCAAAATTCCATTAATTATAAAGCCTTCCTCCTCCACGTATTTGCTACAAATTATTTTTTTGGGGTCAGTAATTCCTTGCAATGGTTTTTCCTTGGCCTTTCTGTCAAAAGATTCTTGCATCATTACTTCACCAATTGCACTTCCGCGATAACTAGCGTCAACATTAAATGATCCCACGTAAAAATATTCGCCTTCATCGTCAAAACGATCAAAAGCCATTATTTCTCCGTCACGACGTAGCACAAAAAATTCGGCAGCTTCCTTTTGTAATCCTTCTTGCAAACTTTCAACCACCAACTTTTGCATTGCCTCGTCTTCTTGATAGTTCTTCTGAGCGATTGAAATCATTTTTAAAATATCTTCCTCTTTAAAATCGGGCCCGTTTGTTGTCTCTAGCGAAAGCCCCTTGAAATCTTCGAAAGAAGCCTCCGGATTATTTTTCGCAAAATTTTTGAAGACACTGGTAAAGAAAATGGTATCTGTTTTTATTTTTTCCAGTTCCAACATTAAAGCCTCCCCCTTGATTTTATTATCACCATAAATCTGCTTAGAAAAATTCAGCAGCAAATCCTTGCTTTTTTGCAGCAGTGAAGCCCTTGCCGCACTATATTGTTCTTCCGTGATATTTCTATCTTTTTTATTGAAATATTTGTCAATCAACTCTTCAGTATTCCTTTCCGCAACATCAGAAATTTCATTATATTTGGCGAAAATTAAATTAGCCTCTTCGAAAGAAAGCTTTTCACCTAGCTCCAAAATTTTCTTGCCATTTTCAAGTCCATATTCACAACTTAAAAATGTTTTCAGGCCGGCTACTCCATAATTTTTTCCAAATTCAAGCAAGCGCGGATAATCATTTCCGAGTTCCAATGCTGCACTAACCAACCATTGTTGCTCGCGCCAAGACAGGTTGTGAATTCCCATTTTTTGCAAGGCAAAATCCTCGGTAACCTTCTTAATATATCCATAATCAGCCATACTATCCATGCGCTTTGCATAATCAGACAAAGTTTCACTTCCAAGTTGCTTATTATCATCCGTCCGCTTCCAGCTATGCATCCGCCGATTTAATTCATCTTTATTAATTGTCACATAACTTTTACTATTTCCCTGTGATTTTTCCGCCCGCTCCTGCT
>CAIPMZ010000071.1 GCA_903866285.1 uncultured bacterium | reverse complement strand
GCTAAAAGCTAGAGCCTGTTCCCTTAGTATTTTCCTAAAAGCTATAAGCTAATGAAGCTAAAAGCTAGAGCCTGTTCCCTTAGTATTTTCCTAAAAGCTATAAGCTAATGAAGCTAAAAGCTAGAGCCTGTTCCCTTAGTATTTTCCTAAAAGCTATAAGCTAATGAAGCTAAAAGCTAGTAT
This sequence comes from uncultured bacterium, assembly GCA_903866285.1. Classification (GTDB taxonomy): domain Bacteria; phylum Patescibacteriota; class Minisyncoccia; order Moranbacterales; family GWC2-37-73; genus CAIPMZ01. The sequence goes on along the minus strand of CAIPMZ010000071.1, from coordinate 11,141 downwards.
ATAAACCCCTTGATCGCCCTGCTCGAAGCTGACAATGTTCTCGTGCTCCTCTTGGCAAAGCCAACGTAGTTCATTTCGCTGACTGTAATTGTATCGCCATTGACTTTTTCGACGTAAGCGACGTGACCGTAATAACGATTTTCGGTCGTGACCATAATTGAGCCAACTCGCGGGGTGCGACCCGTCGCGTAACCGCCAGCTTTAGCGTGATAAAGCCAGGTTCCAGCGTTACCGCCCCATGGCACATAACGTTTTTGGGCAACATACCAAGTACAATAACCGTAGGGGAAAACATGCCCACTCCCAACTTTACCTTTCGGAATTACGCCCGTTGAAACTTCTGGCGCACCCCCACTAGCGTTAGCGTACTGTCTTTTTTCAATAATCCCCGTGGCCGGATTTTGTCCAGCGGCTGGTTTTGGCGCTTCGCCTTGGCCATCAGGAATAACAATTTCTTTTCCAGTTTCTAAATCGCCGTTAGCCGGCAGGTCGTTAAAGGCAATAATTTTTTCCTTCTCCGCTTTAAATTTAGTTGCAATCGAATCAATATTATCCCCAGCTTTGACGATATATTTAATTCCAGAAACTGGCAAAATAAACAAAGTATCTCCTGGCATGATTGAATCAATATTGCTAATATCATTAGCCCACAAGATAGTATTGATTGAAACTTTATTCTTCGCGGCAATTGAGCCCAGGGTGTCGCCCTGCGCCACGACATACATCTTCACGCCTCCATCTTCTTCCGGATCCTTCATTGGACTAGCAGCTGAAGCGCTCATAATGCCCTGACTATTAATGGTGCTTTGATTTTCGGCTTCATCTTTAGCCGTTGGGTCAATCGCACTATTTGATTTTGAAAGAGGAACTAAGGCTAAATCGCTCTTGCGACTAACTTGGCCACTGATTTTTCCACCACCCGCTCCAGCTGGCTGAGTATTTTCATCCCAATACCCAAAAAGGAAACTTCCGTTTCCCTTCCCTGAAGCTACATTAGTAGCTGAAACAAGCAAGGCGCTTGAGACCACTACCGCAATGGCTGAATAATTTCGGAGTAGATGTAGCAACTTTACCGTTCGACGCTCTTTTATATAATCGGCTATCGCGCGTTGCTTAAAGCAAAGCTTAGTATTAAGCTCGCCAACATCAATTTTTTTTATCAAATCACCTATATAAGAAAAAAAGCTTTTTTTACTAATAGCTGAAAATCCTTTCAATCGACATGCAAGTTTAGAAAAATCCCTGTTTACCTCCTTGCCAACTGGCAAATCAAGATCTGAGCTCGAATTTAAACCGAGCTCACAGTTATTTCATAGTTCGCAGTCTTAATTTTTAACGTCTTTAAAGTATATACCTCCCCTGCCTTTTGTCAAAGGAATTTTTACCCAAAACCGCTTTTCTAGCTTCAGATAAGCCATTTTACCCCAAGCCATTTCTTAGAAATCAGAAAAGGGAGTAGAATAAAACCAGCGCCAACGCGCTGAATTTTAAATTTTTAATTTTAAATTTAAAATCAATGCAAAAATGAATTAATTTCTAATGTTTTAAAATTTAGGCATTTAAAATTGAGTTAAAACTTTAAATTTAAAACTTAGCCTTAGAAAAAAAATTAAAGAAAACCATAAACCAACCAAATCAATGCCAGCTATCAACAAAAATTTAACAGACTTCCTCGAATATCTCGAGATCGAGAAAAATCGTAGCCAAAAAACCATTGAGAACTACCATCATTATCTCAAGCGTTTTTTAAGCTGGGCCAAAATCTCCAAGGCTGAAGAACTTACCCCTGAGCTTGTTCGGAAATATCGGCTTTATCTTAACCGCCTAACTGATTCCAAGGGTGACCAGCTGAAAAAAATTACCCAAAACTATCATATGATTGCCCTGCGAAGTTTTCTAAAATATCTCGCCAAGCGCGATATTAAAACGATGTCAGCTGAAAAAATTGAAATTGGAAAAAATCCCAGCCATGAAATTGAATTTTTAAACGGCGATGAGATTAGCCGACTCCTAGCTGGCGCCGACGGAAAAACTTTAAAGTCCCTGCGCGATCGTGCGATCTTAGAGCTTTTATTTTCAGCTGGCCTGCGAGTTTCAGAATTGACTAATCTTAACCGAGAGCAGCTTAATCTTGAGCGTCAAGAATTTAGCGTCAAAGGCAAGGGCGATAAAATCCGCATCGTCTTTATCTCTGACAGCGCCAGGAATTTTCTCGAAAAATATTTAGCGAAAAGAATTGACCTTGATCCAGCGCTTTTTATCCATGTCTCCAGAAAAGCGACCACTGACCAACTCAATGAAAAAAGTAAACGCCTAACCCCGCGTTCAATTCAAAGAATTGTGAAATACTACGCCGCCAAAGCTGGCCTGGTTAAAGACGTGCATCCGCACACCCTTCGTCACAGCTTTGCTACCGATCTTCTTTCCAATGGCGCTGACATCCGCAGCGTCCAAACCATGCTCGGCCACTCTTCCATCACCACCACCCAAATCTACACCCACGTCACCAACGAGCAACTCAAGCAAGTACATCAGAAATTTCATGGGAAAAAATCCATAAATGACTAATGTCTAATTTCCAATATCTAATTAAAAAATCAAATGACAAATGACCAAAAATTTGATTTAGAAGAAAGGACTGCAATTTTTTCAGAAAGCGTAATTGATTTTTGTAAATCATTGCCGAAAAATACTATCACTTTGCCAATTATTAACCAACTGGTAAAATCTGCCACCAGCGTTGGTGCTAATTATTGCGAAGCTGATTGTGCTGAATCAAAAAAAGATTTTATTCATAAGATTGGCATCTGTAAAAAGGAAACCAAGGAAACAAAATATTGGCTAAGAATAGTAACGAGGGCGGTTCCAGAAAAAAATGAAGAGGCAAAAGCTTTATGGAATGAGGCAAGAGAATTAAATTTAATTTTTGTTTCTATCGCAAACAAAGCTAAAACTAATCTTGAGAAATCATCCACCATTCTTCATTAAAGCATTTAGGTAATTGATTAGACATTGGTTATTAGAAATTAAACATTTTCCGAACCCTGGCCCTCATTAGACATTAGCTATTAGTCATTAGACATTTCATAGCCCTATTTTCATTAGACATTAGATATTAGTTATTAGACATTTCTAAGCCTTTAGAGCTTCTTGAGTTTCGCAAACTCCGCGCTAAGCCTTTTAATTCCCGCTTTTTTAAAAGCCACGACAATCACATCGCCGACAGCTGAAACGACGATTCCATCGCCAAACTCTTTATGGGCGACTCGCTCACCACCCTTTAAAGTAATTTTTGTAAAACCATCTTCGTCTTTTTCTTTCCTGATAAGTTTATCCTCACCCAAGCCTTTATATTTTTGGGTATTCTGAAAACCAGTTGAAACGGGATAATTTTTCTCCAAAAGAGAACTAAAAAAAGTTTGCTCTTGCTCGCGATATGATTTCTTTTCCATTAATTTTTCTTCGATATCTTCTAAAAAGCGCGAAGGGGCGTTCATTTGGGCCATCCCGAAAAGCGTTCGTTGGCGTGTAAATAATAAATAAATTTTCTCTTTAGCGCGCGTGAGGCCCACGTACATTAATCTTCGCTCTTCTTCCATTTCGCCATGTGACAGCAAGCTTCGCGAATGGGGCAAGATGCCTTCTTCTAAGCCCACAATAAAAACCGTTGGAAATTCCAAGCCCTTGGCGCTATGCAGTGTCATTAAATGGACTGCATCTTGATTTTGGTCGACATTATCAACGTCTGAAGCCAGCGCTACCTCTTCCAAGAAAGCACTGAGTAAATCGAGGTATTCATTTTCCGATTCATCAAATTTTTGGGCCACCGAAACTAATTCCTTTACATTTTCCCAGCGAACTTCGCCCTCGGGGCCTTCACTCAAAAGCATTTGTTCATAACCACTCTCTTTAAACACTTTTTCAATAAAATCCGCCAATTTAATGCGAGGCTGGACTTCCTTCATCCGCCGAATAAATTCACAAAACTTTAAAATTGCATCTACTTTAGCATCATTCAGTTTACCGCCCGCCAATGACTGCTGGCCGATGACTAATCTTTGACCGCCTGCTTCTATGCAATCTAGCCCTGCCTGCCTAGCGATATTTATCCATTTCGAAAGTGTCACCTCGCCAATCGTACGCCGTGGTTCATTAATAATTCGCTGCAAAGAAATAACGTCGCTGTGGTTTAAAATTAAACGTAAATACGCCACCATATCCTTAACCTCTTTACGTTGATAAAATTTAATCCCCCCAATAATCCGGTATGGAATTGACCTTTTTAAAAAAATCTCCTCAATCGTCCGTGACTGAGCGTTCGTCCGATAGAGCACGACGAATTGCTTATAAACGCCCTTCGCGTTTTCCTGAATTTTCTTGGCAATAAACTCCGCTTCATCCCGCTCGTCCTGCGCTTCATAAGAAGAAACTAGATGACCACTTTCTTTTTCCGTCCAAAGTTTTTTATCTTTGCGATTAATATTTTTTGAAATTACCCCATAAGCCGCATCTAAAATTACCTGGCTCGAGCGATAATTTTGCTCTAAATGAATAACTTTAGTTTCGCCATAATCTTTTTCAAAATTTAAAATATTTTGAATATCCGCGCCGCGAAAAGCATAAATAGAATTGTGCACCACAAATCCATTTGCAATATAATTATGCAGATTAGCAATATTTAGGTCATACACTTTGCCACTGTAGGCAACTTGCTTAATTTCTTTTATTTTATCCTCGATTATTTTTCCCTTTTGAAATACTGGGACAACCATGGTCTCTCTTAAATTCGAAGCTGGCGAAAAGACAAAGGGCTTACCATTAGTAAGGATGGCCTTTTTGCTGATCGTTGCTTGGGGTAAAATTTCACTAAGTTCGCTTAAGATCTTTTCCGCTTCAGCGTAATTTTTTCGCATAACTTCGTAGCGCCAATCCTTGAGTTTTCCCGCGCGCGTTTCAAAACCATTTTTATTTAAGATTTTCTCAACGCTTTTGTCAGTTGAATTTACGCTAATTCGATGCATTCCCCAATTACTAGCTAGTCCTTTTCGCTTATCACTAAACATCGTTAAATTAATAGCCACTCGACTTATCCCATTTCGAATAGTCGCTTGCGGAATATGGTGAGGATAATCAAAATTCAAATCGAAATCCGTAAATAATTTTTCCACCCTTTTTCGCGTATCAATCTTCGCATAAACTTCATCCAGCATTTTCTGCAAAATTTTCATATTTCGGCCTGTCGCTAAAAATACTAAGGTTGGGATTCCATACAAAAATCCGTAGTACTGCTCCAAACATTGAGCCTCGGGCTTCGTTTTGCATACTTTTAAAATCCACATCTTTTCCGCCCGCTCCTGATTCGCCCTAACATTTAAACCGACGCTATATTGATTTGATTTAGCTATTCTCGCACCTTTGGCAACCCCAATTCGATACCCGCTTTTATCCTTATACATTAAATAGACATAATAAATATCAGCATCCAAAGAAAGCTTAGTAAACATCATATGGTTAGGCGTAACCAAAATTTTCTTTCCACCCACCGTTGTTATTTCTAGCAACTTTTTTTTATAAGGAAAAGTTTTTTTCGCAGTTACCGCTTGCGTGCTAACGGCTCCTTGCCCTGAACCAGCTAGCACCTTTTCCTTCTTTAAAACATTTTCAATCTTTTTTTCCTTGCCATCTTCCAGTGCAATTTTTGTCCCAGCTGGAAAACATTGCCAGTCATCCCCCACGACGCAAAGATTGCGATGCTTACTCGCCAATAAATTAATTAAAATGTATTGCGCGCGATTAGTATCTTGATATTCGTCCACCATAATATAGCGAAACTGACTTTGGTACTTTTCCAAGATCTGCGGAAAATTTTGAAATAACTGGGCGGTCAGCATAATAATATCATCAAAATCCAGCCCATTATTTTCTTTCAGTTGCTTTTGATAGGCGCTATAAACCCTAGCTACAATCTCTTCGTAATAACCGCCAACCTGCGCAGTAAACTGCTCGCTGGTGATGAGTTCATTTTTTTCTTTACTAATCGAGGCTAAGATTGCCCGCGGATTAAACTGCTGGGGATCGATTTCAAGTTCCTTTAAAATCTTTTTAACTAAAACTTGTTGATCTTGATCATCAATGATATGAAAACTCTTGCTATACCCAAAAACTTCGATTTCATTGCGAAGTATCATGGAGCAAATTGCGTGAAAGGTTCCAATCATTGGCAAATCCGCCGTGCCGTACAAACTATATTTGTAGTTAGCATCAGCCTCAGGATACAAAATTTTCATAATGCGCTGGCGCATTTCCTGGGCCGCTTTATTCGTAAAAGTCACCGCTAAAATATTGCGAGGACGCACTCCGCAATTTTTGATCAAATAAGCCACCCGATGCGTCAGCGTCTTGGTCTTGCCCGAGCCCGCCCCCGCGATAATCAGCACTGGCCCATCCACTGTCATCACAGCCTCCTTTTGATTTTCATTTAGTCCCTCTAAAATATCCATAATGGTAGCTTTTAGGCTTTAGCTTTTAGCTTATTAGTGTCTACAATAATTCACTCAATGCTTCATTATAGCACACCCTTCTTTTTTAATTATTTTAAAAACCATCCACAATAAATTGAAAGATGGTTCTTCGGTTCTCTCTGTGTTTTTCTAGAATAATTCTGCCAATTTCCTCCAATCCTCCACTCCTAATTCTTGCGCCCGGGTGTTGGGAGAAAATCCAAGCGAGACAAGTTTTTCTTCGACTAGTTTTTTCTCGAGTTGTAAACCATTGGAAAGATTGTTGATCAAAGTTTTACGTTTAGCAGAAAATCCAGATTTCACAATTCGAAAAAACTTTTTAGTCGCTTCTTTGGTAATTGTTTCATGCTCTATGTTTTGTGTTATGCGTATGATCGCACTATCCACTTTCGGCATTGGCTCAAAAGACTCCTTGAAAACGGTAAACAGAAATTCTGCTTTCGCGTAATATTGCACCGACACAGCTAAGATACTCATCGCTCCCTTTTTTGCTACAATCCTTTCCGCCACTTCCTTTTGGACCATCACCACCATTTCAGTTGGCGGATATTTTGTTTCAAGCAGCAGTCGAATGATCGGCGAAGTAATATAATAAGGCAAATTTGCCACGACTTTATAACCAGTTTTATCTAAACCATGCTCAATAATTAATTCCGGCAGATTAATTTTCAAGATATCACCGGCAATTATTTCTATGTTTTGATTGTCTACCAGTTTAGTATGTAATACCTCAACCAACCTTTCGTCAATTTCAATCGCAATCACTTTCCCGCAAACCTGCGCTAGTTTTTCCGTCAGTGCCCCATGTCCTGGGCCAATTTCAACCACCACGTCTTCTTTTGAAAGATTGGCAGCTTTAATAATCCGATCCAAAACGGCTTCGTCTTTCAAAAAATTCTGCCCCAGGGACTTCTTAGGTTTTAGCTTCTCTAGCTTCATTAGCTTTTAGGATTAATATTTCTAATCATTGCGTTTAACATTTTCATAACTTCTTCTAAAAGTTTCTCAGCTCTTAGGTAATCGATACTACTCTCATAATAAATCTCTTTTGCGATGATAATTTGAGTTTCTAATTCAGCGCCTGAGCCAAAAGCAATTCTCAGAAAATTAACAAAATCTTTTTTCGTTCCTCTATATCTGCCCTCTGCGATGTTTGATGGAATTGAGACAGCGCTTCTTCGCATCTGCGAAGACAAGCCATACATTTCTTCTTTAGGGAAAAGTGCAGTTATTTTGTAAATTTCTATAACTAACTCTTTTGATTTTTGCCAAACAATCAAATCCTTATAAGAACTTATCATAGTTTTGTTTTACTTAAAAGTCAATGCACGTGCATTTTGAATTTTCCTAAAAGCTAAAAGCTAACGAAGCTATAAGCTAATTTGTAATCACTTCCATTTTAATATTCGCCGTGCCTTGACCAAGCGACGCTATCTTTTCGAACGCCACTCTATCGAGGTCAATAATGCGACCATTGCCGAACGGGCCCCGATCATTAATTTTTACAATGACCGACTTGCCATTATCCTTATTAGTAACCCTAACATAACTCCCCATCGGAAGCCAGGGATTAGCGGCGCTGAGCGTTCCCGTATAAGCATACCAACTTGCGACGCCTGTATGCACTTTCCCAACTTTTACTAAAGTTCCCTGCGTTATAACCTCATCAGTTGGCTCCTTGGTAATACTTTTCTCTAAAACTTTGCGAGAAATTTCCTTCCCGTCGTAATAAACAATTTTATATTTTACCTGCCGATTTCCATTTTCCCCTTTTTGCGTAGTTTTTACAATTCGCCAGCCCAAAGAATCATCTTCATTCGCTACCGTCTTAAAAATAATTGGCTCATTTTTAATTTCCTCTTTAATTAATACGTGCGTTACGCTGATTACCATTTTATCTTTAATTAAAGTTTTTCGACTTGGAACGGTAAAGTCATCCTCGCCAAGCATAATTTCTTTATTTTCCCAAATCGCTTCTTCTACCGTCTTTTGCAAGGAATAAATTTCTTTACTCTTTCCGCCCTCCTTAATCGTAATTTTTTTCGCTCGCTGAATAATTATCACTGCGCTACTAAAAACTTTTTCTTCGCTTTTTGGATAAACAACATCATATTGGGCTAACTCGCTTTTTTGCTGCGTCAAAAATTCCTTTACCGTATTTGCCTTTGTAATAACTTCAAAGATTAGTCCACCATCAACAAGCGTTACTTTTTTATAATTTGAGTCAGGAAAAACCTGCTGATTTCTAGTATTTTTTAAAAAGCTCCCTCGAAAAAAAAGCGCTCCCAAGCAAATTAGTAGCACTGCAAATATGATTTGTTTTTTTTTAAATCTCTTTTTTAAGGGCATATTTTGATTTCCGATGCGAACCTACAAATGAATAACGAATCTACGAAAAATATTACAATAAAAAAACATGCAACCGGGTACATTCTGGGTCCTGTAAAATTTATGATTTCAGCCAAAAAATTACCTTAAAATTTTTACGAGCTTGTTTGCTTTTTAGACCGTTATGAACGACAGTGAATACTGAGCGATTGGCTATAACTCCTAGCCAAGAGTGTGTCCTAAAAAGTAAACGAGGGAAGTAAAAATTTCTAGCTTAGTTTCCGAAAACTGTAAATTACGCATGACTCAAAATTATTCCGCCTTAAACCGATATTGAATCGCTTCAGCGATATGCATTTTCCCAATCTTTTCTTGACCAGCTAAATCAGCAATCGTTCTAGCAAGTTTAATAATCCGATGATATCCCCGCGCGCTTAATTTCATCGCTGAAACTGCTCCGCGCAGGAGCTCTTTTGAATTTTCATCCAACTGGCAAAAAGTTTTAATTTGATCTGCGGACATTTCACTATTTGTGATAATAGTTAGCTCCTTAAATCTTTCCGCTTGAATTTTTCGAGCGCTTTCAACCCTATCGCGAATATCCGAGCTTTTTTCGCCTTTATTTTTTTCGTCCAATTTATCAAAACTCAGTCTCGGCACCTCAATATGCAAATCAATCCTATCCAGAATCGGACCAGAAATTTTTTGCTTATACCTGACAATCTGGGACGGCGTACAAATACACATTTTTTCTGGATCCGTCGCATTGCCACAATAGCAAGGATTCATCGCCGCGATTAGCACAAATTTAGCTGGAAAAAGCAGGGATCCTTTTGCCCGTGAGATTGTTATAATACCATCCTCCAACGGCTGACGCAAATTCTCTAAAACACTTTTCGGAAATTCAGCAAACTCATCTAAAAAAAGTACCCCGCGATGCGCCAAGCTTATTTCGCCTGGTCGCGGATAAGTTCCTCCGCCAACGAGCGAAACCCCACTCGCGCTATGATGCGGGGAGCGATAAGGTCGTTCGGTAATTAACCCCTGTCCTCGTTTTAATTTTCCTGCCACGGAAAATATTTTCGTAATTTCTAACGATTCCGCGAAAGTTAGTCTCGGCAAAATTGTCGGCATTGTTTTGGCTAGTAGCGTTTTGCCACTGCCTGGCGGGCCATTTAAAATGACATTATGTCCACCCGCAGCCGCAATTTCCAGAGCGCGCTTGGCATGTTCTTGCCCGCTAATGTGCGCCATATCAGCCTCATATTCTAAGCATTGAAAAAGTTGCTGGCAATCTATCGTCGGAAAATAATCAATAATTTTACTACCAACGAAATGATCCGCTAGTCCATATAAGTTTTCTACCGGCACAATTGAAATTCCGCTAACCACACTGGCTTCGCTAGCGTTTTCCGCTGGAACATAAAGCTCCTGAAAACCTCTTTCTTTAGCCAGTAATGCGATTGATAAAATTCCCTGCACTGGGCGAACTCGACCGTCCAGCGAAAGCTCACCAACCACCATTTTACTTTTATAATCAAATTGCAATTGTTTCGTCGCGACCAGCAGTCCCACCGCGATTGGTAAATCATACATCGAACTAGCTTTTGGCAAATCAGCCGGCGCCAAATTAACAGTAATGCGACCACATTGATGCGGAGGTTTAAAGCCACTATTTTTAATCGCACTACTAACTCGGTCGCGCGATTCTTTGACAGCCGTATCCGGCAGGCCCACAATCGAAAAGTTGTGCAGTCCCGAACCCAGGACATCCACCTCAACCTCTACCACTTCTCCTTCTAAGCCGATTGTCGCTGCCGAAAAGATTTTTGAAGACATAAAAATAGTTAAAAGTTCATAAAGTTATAAAGTTCATAAAGCCATCAGGATTTATGCATATTGCGCAGCCAGGTTATTTTCCATTTCAGCCGCTTCCGCTTCGGCTGCTTTTCGATCGTCAACCCTTTCTTTTAAGGTCATTACGTAAATTATAATTACCGTAAAGGTTTCGATGGGGAAAAGGTCCAACCCAGGAACACCGTCGGCAATACTGCCACCTAAAGTTAACAACAACTTATTTAGAATTCTTTGCGCACCCTTTCTTTTTCCGCTGGCGCCAGCCAAAAGAAGCATCATAAAAATAAAAATACCGCAAAGTAGCGAAAGTATCCATGGCAGAATAACTGTTACTGCAATCACTAAATCCAAGCTATCTTTTAGTAGGGCTGCCCCAATCGCAGCCACAAATGGCATATCCGAAAGAAGATTCATTTCTTTGGTCATCGACCTAAG
>CAIPMZ010000070.1 GCA_903866285.1 uncultured bacterium | reverse complement strand
TTATTTACGTCTGAGAATTGAGCAAAAAAAACATTACACTACTTGCCTTATTGCTGTTGCACGTAAGTTTTTGCGATATTATTATGCCACTGTTTTACAAGAAACATACGCAACCTCTTGACAGCTTCCTATAACGGGTCTCTCCGTCATTGCGATCCGCCTCGGGCGGAGCGACAATCCAGAGCGATGCTCCTCCCTGGATCGCTTCTGATTTTCGAGTACAAAAATCCTCGCGATGACACATTTTATTTCCATCATATCTCTATTGCATGTCTACTATTTCTATTGCGTCCCCACTTGATTACTTTATTACTTTCTGCTTTCAACTCCCTACCCCCTGTCTTTGCGAGCATGTAATCAGCTTGGGCAGTCGGAGTGCGCACTTTTCCGTGAAACGTTTTTAACGTTGTAACGTTTATAACGTTACAAACGCTATCGACGTTATGAGCTTTACAGCTTCCCCACCAAATCCAGCCCGGGTTTTAAGGTCTTGGATCCAGGACGCCAGTTAACGGGACAGACCTCGGTTTTATTTTCCCTAACAAAAATCGCAGCTTGCAGTTTGCGCAAGATTTCATCGCTACTGCGGCCAATACTGTTATCATGAACATCCATCGCCTTAATGACCCCATCTGGATCTACAATGACGGTAGCGCGCAAAGACAGTCCCTCTTCTTCCAAATAAGTTCCGAGCGCTTTGCAAAGCTTTCTCGTTGGATCAGCAATCATCGGAAAAGTGATGTTTTTAATCAGCGGCGAATTATCATGCCAAGCCTTATGAACAAAAACCGTGTCCGTGCTAACGCTGAAAACTTCTGCGCCGGCCGCTTGAAACTGCGGATAAAGTTCGTTAACCGCTGCTAGCTCAGTTGGACAAATAAACGTAAAGTCGGCCGGATAAAAAACCAAGACGATCCATTTCCCCGCGTAATCGGAAAATTTTAGCTTTTTTATTTCCTCATTTTGAAAAGCCTGCAACTCCAGGTCTGGCAATTTGCGACCCACAATTGGCCCTTCGTAAAATTCGTCCATTTCTTCGAAAAAATCTTCACTCATATTGTTTTTAAAATTATTAATTACACCTCTTACTACAACGCCATCGTACCTTTTCTTTCCTTATGTTTAAACCAAATTAGTACTATTTCAAGGAGCGGGACTAAGTCCCTAATTGGGGACTTAGTCCCTTCCGAGCTGGCATAAATTAAACTGATTTAGGCTGCCTAGCTAAAATTGCTTTTTCATATACCGCCAGTAATTTTTGACTGGAAAGCTCGCAGGTATATTCCTGCCGAGCAACTTGCTTTGCATTTTCCGCAAACTTTTTTCGTAAAGCGCCATCTTCTACCAAAAGCGCTACCGCTTTTATAAATTCTGCTTGCTTTTCTTTAACCAGCAGTCCCGTTATTTGATTAATTACTAAATCTCGCACACCAGGAGCGTCGACTGCCACTACCGGTAAACCTAAATACATCGCCTCAGAAATAATCATCCCTTGCGTTTCAGACTTTGAGGCAAAGACGAAGATGTCGCCAGCGGCGTAATAATCTTTCTTAACTTCGGCCACGATAAAGCCCGTAAAAATAACCTGCCCAGAAACCTTCTTTTCCACTGCCAGCCTTTTAAGCTTCTTGCTCAAATCTCCATCACCCCCAATTAAAAATTTTACTTTTTTATTCTCCTGTAAAACTTTCGCCACTGCCTCAAAAAGAAACTCCAGATTTTTTTCTTTTGTTAATCTTGTCACCACCACCAATAAAATTTCGTCGTCCTGAATGGCATATTTTTTGCGAATAGCTCCCCTAGCTGGATGAGCCAATTGATTTTCCTCAACCCCAGTCGGAATAACTTCAATATTTTGATTAGTAACTCCCCATTTTTTAATAATTTCTCGAACTGAGTTAGTTGGCACAATTACCTGCTCAGCCATATTAGCATATTTTCTCGCATCTCGAATTATCCACCAAGCTGCCAGCTTGCTCGGAACAAGCGGGAAAAAATGCGTATACTGATCGTAAAGCGTATGCCAAGTAAAAACCAGCGGCACATTTTTCTTCTTCGCCCAACGCCTCGCCTCCCAGCCCAGCAGATTTGGGTGTTGCGCATGAATTACCTCAATCTCCAATTTATTTAAAATTTTAGCAAGCTTTAAAGAGTATGGAATCACGATTGGAAATCGAATGCCTCTAAATTTTAAATCAACGGCGGGATAACGATAGACGTTTGGATTTTCATCAAGAAAGCCTTTAAACTTCGGCGCAAAGATAAAGACAGTATGCCCCTTTTTTTCCAAGCCTCGGCGAAAACTCTCAATCGAACCGCTCACCCCGAAAGGATTTGGGAGATAATTGTTGGTGAAGATGGCAATATGCATAAAGTTATAAAGTTAAAAGTTGTAAAGTTATAAAGCTATAAAGTAGCGAAATAGTAAAGCAATAAAGTAGCAAAGTTGAAAGTTACAAAAAAACTATCGCATAGCGATTCGACCAACTTTATGAACTTTATAACCTTATGGACTTTCAACTTCTTAATTTTCCTCAAGAAAATTAAGAATATCCCTAAACACGTGCTCATTTTTAATATCGGGGATGAAGGTATGGTAGGCTTTGTGGATATAAATTTTCTTTTTTATTTTTGAACTTATCTTGGCGTAAATTTTTTCCATACTGTCCTTGCTGACCATGTGATCATGGGTTGATTGTAAAAGCAAACAGGGTTGGGTAATTTTAGCTAGACTTTTCCGCGCCCTCTGGACAAGTTTAAAAACTTCTAAAACGCTCGCGACCGGATATTGCTGATAGGAAATAAGTCTTGTCACGCTATCAGCTGCGCCGAAAGTCGGCGGATAAAATTTGGTGCGATATTGTTTTGGACTGAAAAAGAGAGTTAGTCGTACTAAGGCAATCCCAATGCTTTCAAAACGCAGTCGATAAGGCGTTGCCATCAGGACAAGGCCCGCCATTTCTTTTTCTTGCTCCGCTAAAATCAAAGCGATGCTGGCGCCAATTGAAGTTCCGCCGACATAAATCTGCTGGCAAGTTTCTTTCAGTTTACGGTAACCTTTTTCAACGTCAGCAATCCAATCTTGCGCCGTCACGCCCTCTAAATCTTTCGGCACCCTTCCATGCCCGGAAAGCATCAAGCCGTAAACCGTATAGCCATTTTCATTCAGATATTTCCCCAGCCTGCGAACTTCGTAAGCGGTCGATGACCAACCGTGCACTAACAACACGCCTTTTTTATTAACTCCTGCCTCGGCGCTAGCCGGGCCATCGAAAAAAAACGGCTGATTAACAAAATCCCGTTCTTGTTTATATAAAAGCTTCGGATCAGCAAAAAGAATTCCCTTAGCTTTTCCGACGGCTTTTTCCGCGAATTTTATAAACTCCTTAACCATAATTATACCCCTAACTATAGCTTTTCTAGAGCTTTTTTGCAAGGAAAAACTGCTTAGTTAGCAGGTTAAGCTTAAAATAAAAAAATTATTTACGCTTGTGCCAAAAAATCCTTTGCTTGTCTTTTTTTGTAAAGCGTAATGACGATAAAAGAAATTACGGCCAAAGACGGTCCGCGACTAGAGATAAGCTGTTGCCATATAAAATCTTTTTAAGGGTTACCTCATATTTTCATTATACACGTTTTCTTACAACAAAAAATCAGCCTAAATACACTCATCCATGCCACATCATGTTTAAAATCCAAAAATTGATAGCTTGAGTGATAAAGCATGCATGCATTGACAAAATACATAATGTGACATATTATTTATCATTAATGGGCAATGTTTCTCATTAAAAACAAGCACTTTAACAAAGGAGGTACTAAGCCATGAGTAGGTTAGCAGTAGAGATTAAGGCAGGGTGTTTCTGTATACTCTATGACAAGTGTATTATTCCACTCGTTAATGCAAGTAGCAGTCCTACTGCCACATTTGAAATGATTTTTACTGAAACAAGGGACATTCCAAAGTTAAAAGCAGGTAGATGGCTAGCAATATTACGAAGAGACCACCATGAGGAATTTTTGAAATTAACCGAATCTACAAATAGCCATGCCGTTAATGGCAAGGCAAATTAAAGGAGACTATCACCATGAAGAAAGAAATTATGTCACCGGAACGGTTAGCTGCATCATTAGCGATTCGTGATCTGACCGATCCTAAAAACGGAATCCATGCTATTAACATCATGGTAACCGAAGTTAAGGAGGGATTGAAAAGAGCTTATCCGGAAGTGCTCATTGAAGAAATTCGCACTAGCCCTGAAGTTTCCGTAAGAGAAAATTTCGACGATCTACTGTTTCCCGCGGATAATGTTGGACGCTCGTCGCGCTACACGCGACATGTTTCTCATGACACTGTACTTCGTACTCACACATCGGCTGCAATCCCTGCATGGCTAAGGAGCACCTCTAAAAATAAACTTAATGACACAATCGTTTTTTTGCCTGGCATGTGTTACCGTCGCGATGTTGTAGATAAAACTCATTGCGCTGAACCACATCAAATGGATGTATGGAGAATCAGACATGGTGAACCACGCTTCAATCGTTCCGATCTCATAAACCTAATTGAAACTGTTCTTAAAAATGTCGCTCCAGGATATGAATATCGTGTCAGTGAAGTACAACATCCTTACACTATCAACGGTCTCGAAGTCGAAGTTCTAGTTAATGGAAACTGGCTTGAGGTTCTTGAATGCGGAGAGGCTCATCCAATAATTCTCGCGAACGCTGGTCTTAATCCTAAAGAATATTCCGGATTGGCACTTGGCATGGGTCTCGACAGGCTCGTAATGATCATCAAGGAAATAGATGACATCAGAGTTCTTCGTTCCGAAGACCCCAGGATTCAAAAACAGATGATGAATCTCAAAAAGTTCATTGCTGTTTCTAATCAGCCACAAACCAAACGGGTTCTTTCGTATTCATCTTCCAGGGACAAAAACGAGGAGGATATCTGTGAAATAATTCGCGACGAACTCCAATCAAATGCGACATATGTTGAACAGATACAATATGAGGAGATTTCCTACGACCGACTGGAAGCAAAGGCAAAAGAAAACCTCGGGATTAGGCCCAATCAAAAAAACATTGTAGTTACGCTGACATTTCGCTCACTAGAAGGGTCCCTTCCTAAAAAGCTTGTCAACGAGTGGGTGCAGAAATTGTATCCCAAGCTTAATGAAGGCGATCGTGGCTATATGTAAAACGTAAACTGCAATAAAAGAGTACTGAGACCCCAGGGCCTGCCTATCGGTAGGCAGGCCCTGGACCCGATGAGCTCTCACCGATAAAATCGGTGAGGTATTAAACCTTTTGTTATCGTCATTGAATCGGTCCGCCCAGTTCGGACTCTCGCTACGCTAGATAATAAATTATGGACCACAGAAAACAATCTGCGATCCATTTTTATTTATATTTTTTTCTATTTCCAACAATAAGGATCACCCTCAAATAAATCATTACTGATGCAGAGCGCTCTAGCTCTACATCCCCCACAGATAAATCTATCTGAACACGATTTGCATTTTCCTTTATAATCTCTTTTCATAAGTCTTCTTACTTCCAAAATATCGATCCTCTTATCCCAAATTTCCTGAAGTGGTTTTTTGAGAATATTACCTAAAATAATATCAGGCAGAAAAGTGCATACACCAACATCTCCGCTGGAATGTATATGAATCATATTTAACCCGACTGTGCATCCACTCAATACGCATCCTGAATAAATATTACCGTAAGTTTTCAATTTTTCCACAATGGACTTATCAGCCAAATGATACAACGGATCCTGGCAATTAAGCATTATCTTTCTCACTTTCCGCTCTTCACTCATCTGTTCCAAAAAATTTTTATACTCCAATTTTGATAATCTAAACACTGCATTATCAGCCGTAGCTCTACCCGTAAACACAGCAGCCCTCGCTAAAAAAGTATCGACGCCAATGCTTTCGAGAAGATCCAGTGTAGCGTGTAAATCATGTAAATTTATTTTTGTAACTGTAAACTCCACATGGACCCTTATTCCTCTTGCTTTCAGCATTTTAATAGCAACAATTGACTTATCAAAAGCTCCCTTTTTATTCCTTATTTTATCATTAATCTCCGCATTTGAACCATCCATTCCCACACCGTAGGAAAAAAGACCCGCATCTTTTAACTGATCTGCAATCTGTTCCGTTAAAAGCTGAGCATTGCTCTGAATTCTTGTCCGTACATTCTTAGATGTGGCGTATTTAACAATATCAGCAATATCCTTTCGCAACAAAGGCTCACCACCAGTAAGAGCCAGCGTCGGGCAGCCCATTTCACTTAACTGATCTATAAGTCTGAATGCGTCATCGCCTTTAATTAATTTCCCCTCTTTTTTTTCAGGAGACGCATCAGCTCTGCAATGGATGCATCTTAAATTACATTTTTGTGTAACCTCCCATAAGGCATAATGCACTTCTGTTTTTTTAACTTTTTTCATTTTTTAGCAAAAAAAAATGGATTGTAACCGCAAAGTTCCATTTCTTTTTTAAATATATAAGTTATTTCCTGGATTAGTCAAAAAGACAAGCACATTCTCGAACAACAATTTCTTGCTCTTGAGAATTCGCTTGTGTATCGCCCATCCACTCCTGCTGCACGGTTTTCAAATTTTCCGTGATCATTTTCTTTTCCATTTTTTTAATATTAAAAAATTATATTACTTCCTTTTTAAAGGCTACACCAAATAAATATTTATGTTAAAAACAAACACACCGCAACAGAAAATCACCAATACACATTACGGCATTACCGATTTCCAGAATTTTTAATCTCATATCCAGTTGTAATGCCCTGATGAAGTTTTGGGTATGCCATTGTATATAGTTCTGCCGCTTCTTTTTTGGTTAAAGTTTCATCAGGATGTCTCAAGACAATTCTAACCAAAACATTATCTTGATCTTCTCTTGCTCCGAGTCTTTCTTTTGCAATTGAACTTAATTTATCAAAAGAAGTTCTTTCTAATATCTCAACTTGCTCTAATAGCTCACCCTTCTCGCCAAAAACATCTCTAATTGCTTCACAAATATCTTCTTCTGTATCATTCTTACTAATACAATAAGACATATCTCTAGACATAGCAGGCTGATCAGATACATTTTTAAACTTTTCCATATTGCCCATCTGCTTAATCACGCGCGGATCAGTGGAACGTATCAATCTAATGTCTGGTAAATTTTTTCTAGCCATAATCAACCTTTCGACGCCCATACCCAAGGCCAAGCCTGAATACTTATCTGGATCCAAGCCAGACATCCGTAATATATTTGGATTAATAAGCCCTGCCTCAAAAACTTCTATTTCTTTTCCGTCCGAAACAGCATAGACCTCAATGCCCTCAATGGTATACGGATGTTTTGCCTCATATACAATCATCTTCGTGCCTGGGCAAGCCGCTTCAAACACAGTTCTGCCCAGCGCTAACAAGTCCTCTCGGTTAACAACTCCGTATTTTTTATTTTCTTGCAAAGTCCATATATCTATCTGATGAAAAACATCCAGATGTCGAGGATCTATGACATCACGCCGATACACTAATCCTGGAAGCACAAATGTTTCACGGTCGATATCTTTTCCTAATTTTTCAAACGTTGAGGGTATCAAGGCCGAGGTATGGGTTCTTAAAACATGGTCTTCATCTGTATATCTAGTATACGTAGCTGACCTCCCGGGGTTTCCTGGAGAGAATAAGAGTCTGTCGAAATTATCTATTGCATCCACATTAGCATCGCCCCTTATGATATTTACATTAGGAAATTTGTGTTCATTCAATTTACTAATTACCTGATCAAATATTTTACCAATTATGTTTCTCTCATGGCCACTTTTCGTCGGCATAGTTAAATCTTCAACAGCTAAAAGCCTACTGATTGTCTCAGCAGAAGAAACCTCGAATTTTAATTGCATTGACAAGTCTGGGTTTTCTTTTGGAATTTCTAGTCTTGCGTTTTCTAGGCTACTTAGGTTCATATTTTCTTAATCACCTTTAATATTTTTATAAAATTCTTCTATATTTTTAATTATACTGCGGATGCGCTCTCTGTCAATGACAGGAGAAATTTAATTCCGACTGAGAACAGTCCTTAGCTAAAGACAATTTTTAATTTCAGGTATTTGACGTTAAATAATTATAATGATAATTTGTAAATTTTAATTGCATTATCTCGAAATATTTTTCCTTCCACATCCCTCGCTAACTTCAATGACTTCACGAGTTCAACATGCTCTTCGATTTTACACATTGGCCAATCGCTACCAAGCATAACCTTGTCTGGTCTCTCAATGATGGTTTTTCGCAATACCTCCCGTACCTTCTCAATCCCTCCACTCTTTTCAATCACTTCAGCGTCAGCCATAGCGGCTATTTCAAAATAGATATTTGAAATCTCCTTGGTTGTTTCATAACAATATTCCATCTTAGGCCAAAAGTAATGCGTGATAATAACTTTGAGTTTTGGATATTTTTTAGCAACCTCAACAATGTATCTTGGATCATTCCATTTCGCACATTCACAATCACCTGAATTCTCTCCAGTGTGAAACAAAACTGGCACATCAAATTTTTCGCATAATTCATAGTATGGTAAGCATCTTTCGTCATTTGGATAATATGGGTCATGACCTGGAAAAAATTTGATCCCCTTTACCCTGCCCTCCTCCAAAAGTTTTTGATATTTTTTAATTTCACTTGAACCTCTTTGGATGATTTGCGGACTACCAAGCAGAAAAAGGTTTTTACTATCTCCAATTAACTCGATTGCCTTAGCTAAATCAGCAATCTTGTCACTTCCCTCAACATTATCAGGGATGATAATAGCTGCTGATAAATTATTTTTTTTCATTTCTTCTAGAAATAAAATAAACGCCTCCTTGAGGTTCTTTGCATTATCGCTGTATGTGGAAATATGAATATGTGAATCAATAATCATGACGTTATTTTTTACAATTTATAGCCAATATACTTATATTGCATTTTTTTATTAAAAATTGCAACAGCTGAAATTACCTGCCTTGCTACAAAAAAACTGCTTAGTTAGCAGGTTAAGCTGAAAATAAAAAAATTATTTACGCTTGTGCCAAGAAATCCTTTGCTTGTCTTTTTTTATAAAGCGTAATTACCACAAAAGAGATCACCGCTGCGGCGAAGATTATCCAACCGACCCAGCTGAGGTATTGTTTAATCGTTTTCCAAAGATAACCATAAAAATAGCCCAGCGCCACTAAAAAGCCACTCCAAACCACGCCGCCCAATAAAGAATATCGCAGAAATTTTTTAAAATCCATTTTCACAATCCCCGCCGTCGTAAAAGTTGCCCAACAAAGACCGGTCGTAGATTTAACCGCAAAAATAGTTTTGCCTCCATGCTTTTCGAAATGCTTTCCCAATTTAACCACCAGTTCCTCGGTAAACCCAAGATATTTTCCAAACTTGCGCGCAAAGCCCATTCCCCATTTGCGACCTGCGCCATATAAAAGCACGTCGCCAATACTATCACCTAAAATTGAAAAAAGTAGCACCACTGGCCAAGCAAAAGCCCCCAGCGAGGCTAGCATCGCCGCCAAAATTGTTACGATGGGACCCTCAATAATCATCAAGGGCAGCATCCCCCAATAACCGTAGGTTTTTAGAAATTCGAAAATATGTTGACCTGTTTGTTCCATCCGGTAGTAGAAATTCAAATGGGCTATGCCCAAAAAAATCCCAATGCTTAAAGTTAACTTATTAATTTACCCGGCAATAATAATCTAATTATAAAATATATTTTTTGAATTCTCACTACCGGATCCATCCGGTAGTAGAAATTCAAATGGGCTATGCCCAAAAAATTCTAAAATATTATACGATATTACTATTTTATCCGCTAAATGTGAACTTTCGAAAAGTTATTATTTTTTTGAATTCTCACTACCGGATCCATATTTCCAAGTATAAACCCCTTTTAAGAAATTTAAAAGCAAAAAATCCCCTAGTTAGGAGATTTTTTAAGCACGCTGCCCAACTTATTAGAATTGAACATTATTCATCACATAGTGTTCCGAGCTAGCAATTGCTGGGGCTATTTGAGCTGCATCGGCTGCCGTTTTTAAAGCCAATTCCGCCTTTAAGGCGTCGACTTCTTTTTTAAGATCATCCACAATCAGTAAAGCATCGCTCAAAGTTCGCTCGCTGGAAGCTTCACTAGCCAAAGCCAAGCCCGCCACCGCAAAAACACAAACAAAAACAATTAGCAACAGAGTCTTCTTCATAGTCTTTTCGAATTCAATGCTTAAAAGATAACCTAGAAGACTACAGGGTAATTTGAATTTTGTCAAGGAAAACCGCTTAAACTATTTTAAAATTTTCTCAAACTGTTTTTTCCGAAAAAAGGAAGCGCCCGCGAAAGAAAAAAGCACAATAATCAAAATAAGGAGCCCAGCCCAATCGAGGTATTGATTTTTCCAGAGCCGGCCATACGAATAACCAACCAGCATCAGCGCTGCGCTTAAAACAAGGGCGCTCAAAAAAGAGTAACCCAAGAATTTTTTAAAATCCATTTTCACAATCCCAGCCGTAAGAAAAGTAGCTAGGTAAATCCCAGTAATTGGCTTAGCGATAAAAATAGCCTTACCGCCATGTTGGTGAAAATATTTTTCCAGCTTCAGTACTCGCGCTTCAGTAAGCCCGAGCTTTTTTCCCCAGCCACCTGTCAGCTTAATCCCCCAGTGATAACCGATTGCATATAATGCTACGTTGCCAATGAGATCGCCGACCACCGAAAAGAGAAAAACTGCCGGCAAGGTAAAAACTCCCAGCGAGGCCAACATCGCAGCCCCAATCGTCGTTGCCGACCCCTGGAAAATCATCAACGGCGCCATCACCAAATAGCCGTAGTGCCTTAGAAATTCCAAGATTTGTTGTCCAGTCTGTTCCATATGTATTTATTATAAACCCATCAAAAAAATTGACAAATTTAAAAGCCCTATCGAGTAGGGCTTTTAAAAATTGGTAGCCCAAGTTACTATGAATTGGAACGCTTTAAGACTAGAGCTAAATGATTGGCTTATATTTGGAAAACAGGCGTTAGAAGTCATAAATATGGCTTAAAATAGGATAAAATAGGTTTATTTGATCTTGCCATTGAGGAATAGTACCCCGCATTTTACGATTTGAAAGGAAATTTTAACTTGACAGTACTATATCCAATAGGATATAATCTTCATATGATTCAGAAAATAAAAAACCTATCTTCTCCATATGAAAGCAGTATATCACCACCACACGGCAAAGGGGCATTGCCCTGTAAGAAAATTTTTCAATCAATATACGGATACACGAGGCAAAAAAATCCTAACCGATATTGACGCAAAAATAAAACATCTTGTTTCCTTAAATGGAATATCTAAGAATTTGGCAAAACCCTTAACAGGATACAGCTTTTTACAGCTAGGCATAAGAAAAACGAAGGATATTTTAATTAGAATTAATTTTATTAGATATAGAGATTTGCTTGTTTTATTGCATGCTTTTGAAAAGCCTTCCAACTATGACAATGCGAAAGTAAAAAAGGAAGTAGACAAGGAATATGAAATTGCAGAACAACATCGACTAAATTTTATTTCTAATCCACAATCATATGAAGAATATTAAACAACAACTAAATACGATCGATGCAATGGCAGATGCAAGAAATGACGAGAAATACGAGCGTAATTTTAGAAGTGCATCACTTAGATTGAGATTGGCAGATGAAATATTTAATGCTAGAGAGGCAAAAAAGCTAAGCCAACAAGCACTTGCTAAACATATTTTTTCTACACAAAAAGTAATTTCAAGAATCGAAAATGGTGATGTTAATATTGGAATTGATATTTTCGATAGACTTTCTGAAGAACTTGATTTTAATACGGATAATCTACTAAGAATATTTAATCATATTGAATCTAGTAGAAAGATTGAGATGGTCTCACCAGTAAAGCAATTTGTTAATAAAAGATTCTTTGCTTCGTTGGGGGCTAATTTTAACAACGCTTTTAGCTCAGCTTTCACTTTTAGAGAATTAGCATAGTTTTAATGTTGGGCAAGACTTAATCACAAATAATAAACATATGAATCATATTTGGTCAGTATTATGTAAAAAAGCATCTATAGATAGTCAAACAAATTCAATGAGCTTATTTGATATTATTGATAAACTTACTATAACCCAAAATACAACACAGGAACTAATGGAAGTTCCAAGTGAATTCGTGATGCCTTTAGAGTTTCAATTAGCGACACTAATTTCTGATATATCCAAAAAGGAAACAGACCCAATAGTTAAGGTTTCACTATTTAATGCCAAGGGTGAATTGATGGGAGAAACTGAAAATCCACTGGAAATTCCCAAAAATGCAAAATCCATGAGAGCAGTCGTGGTATTTGATGCTATTAAAATAAAGGGAGAAGGTATGTATGTATTTAAGGTTGGCATGAGGGGAAATAAAAAAGAGATATACAAAGAGGTTGCGGAGATTCCAATGGAAGTAGAAATAATAAAGCCAATAATAAAAAAATAATTTGTTTTGTTAACGGGGCTTATAGCTCCGTTTTTCATATATGAATAAGGACTACCTAACACACTTAATAGATTGGGCTGAGGAAGATTTAGATATGACTGTAAATAAGAATTTTAATAAGCGTTCTAGTGTGACAAAAAGAGGTGGCAGACCTTATTTATTTTCACCAAATGAGCTTAGTGAGAAAATGATTAAGTACTTCAGAGATTGCATTGAAGCAGGGCAACCGTTTATGGTTACCAGTCTTTGTTTGTATGTAGGAATAAGTAGGAGGGGCTTATTGAAGCTTGAAAAGTCTTCAAATGAGCAGTTTGTTCCCATAATAGAAAAAGGCAAAGCAATAATTGAGTCATATTTAGAAATGCAGTGTCATTTAAAGCAAAATCCGGCTGTTCATATATTCATTTTAAAAAATATGGGATGGAAATAGCTTTTATCAAATTTGCCCCAGAATTTACTAAAAAGTGTGTGTCAAATATAAAATGAATTTGATTACTAAAAATATCGGACTAACTGAATCAGAGAGATATTTAGGAAAACTTTGCGAAAAGTCATTCCTGTCTTTGTGGAGTTACCCAGGATTGTTTAAGAAGGCTGGGCAAGAGTTGTGTGATCTTCTTGTTGTTTGTGGTGATGATGTGATAATTTTTTCTGATAAGGATTGTCAGTTTGATTGTGATAAAGATTTAGAATTAGCATGGGCTCGCTGGTATAAAAAAGCTATCATTAAATCCGCTAATCAAGCTTGGGGTGCCGAAAGATGGATAAAACAATTTCCAAGAGAAATATACTTAGATCCTACCTGTAAAACTATTTTTCCCTTTGCTTTGCCAAATCCAGAATCAGCAAAATTTCATCTTGTAATTATTGCTCATCAAGTTTCAAAAGTATGCAAAGAACACTTTGGCGGTAGTGGTAGCTTGATGATCTGTAATGATGATGTTTTCGCAAAAGAAATAGGCATGCCCTTTGTTATTGGGGATCTTGATAAAAGCAAAACATTTGTTCATTTTTTTGATGACACTACACTTGATATAGTAATGGAAAATGTAGACACAATTACTGATTTTGTAAGCTATCTCAGCAAAAAAGAATTGTTCCTAAGATCTGGTATGAGTGTTATGTCTGCAGGAGAAGAGGAATTACTTGCTTATTACTTAAAAAATGTTAATGAACAGGATGAACATGATTTTGTCTTACCAAAAGAAAACATAAATATGATCTCATTAGATGAAAGTTTTTGGGAAAATTTCAAGATTAATCCCCAAAGAATAGCTCAAAAAGAAGCTGATAAAGTCAGTTATTTTTGGGATCACCTCATTGAAACATTTGCAAAACATGCTCAAGAAGGAACGGAATACTTTAAGCAGGAAAACAATTTAAGTGTAACTGAAAAAATTCTCAGATTTCGGACTAATTAAAAATATGTAAGGATAAAAATGGCGATT
>CAIPMZ010000069.1 GCA_903866285.1 uncultured bacterium | reverse complement strand
TCAAGCGGCCATTCCGTCGCATATTTTACAATATATTTATCAATTTTTTTTACATTATCCCGCACTCCAGTAACTAAATTTTTAACAAAGCCACCGTCGTCAAAATTTGGTGCAAAATTAGCAAAATTTTCAGTTGTTAACTCTTCTAAGTCGCTATCTTTTTTACCATTAAAATCCCAAGCAAACAAAGTTTGCAAGGCAATCGTTCGTGCTAGATGTCGATTAGACATATATTATTTTTTCTTAGCTTTGACAGTTTTTGCTTTTAAAACAACGCGCCCTTTATATGTACCACAAAAAGTACAGACCGTATGTGGTTTACGCATTTTCCCGCATTTTGGACATTTAGTTAAAGTAATTTTTTTCAAAGCCAAATGAGATCGACCTTTGTGAGTCGCCGCATGGGTCTTTCTTTTCTTTGGGTTAGCCATAAAATTAAAAATTAATGATTACATTTTTAGTATAACGTAAAGACGTTATTAGTCAACTTAAGCCAGGGGTTTTGGTCCCATAATTGCTTCGAATTGATCTTTTTCGATTGTTTCTTTTTCAAGCAATGTGGCCACAATCTTTTCTAGATGCTCTTTGCGATTATCAATAATAGCTTGGGCCTTAGCTTCACCCTGTTTAATAAAGCCAGCAATTTCTTCGTCAATTCTCTCAGCTACCTTTTCGCTATAATCACGCTGCTCATGTATTTCTCGACCGAGAAAAATCATTTCTTCTTTCTGACCATAAGTTCTTGGACCCAAGTGATCGCTCATGCCAAAATCCGTCACAAGACTGCGCGCGAGCGCCGTCGCCCGACGTAAATCAGAAGTTGCTCCAGTCGTAACTTCTCCAAAAATTTCTTTTTCGACCACATGACCGGCTAGCAAAACAGCGATCTCGGAAATAAATTCGGATTTGGCATGCATATGGCGATCTTCAGTTGGCGCCTTTAGGGTATAGCCGCCCGCGGATCCGCGAGAAATAATTGAAACTTTATGAACCGGATCGGCGTCAGGCAAAAAATGAGAAACTAAAGCATGTCCGGCTTCATGATAGGCCGTAATCTTTTTTTCTTTATCAGTGATTACCCGACTTTTTCTTTCTGGGCCAATCATTACTTTTTCAATTGCTTCAAATAAATTTTCATTAACAATTTCTTTTTTATCTTCTCGCGCCGCGAGTATGGCGGCTTCATTTAAAATATTGGCTAAATCCGCACCGGAAAAGCCCGCTGTTCTCTCGGCAATTTTTTTCAGATCAACGTCACCGGCTAGTGGTTTTTTGCGCGCATGAACAAGTAATATTTCTTCACGATCTTTTAAATCAGGTAAATCAATTGTAACCCGGCGATCAAAACGACCAGGGCGCAGCAAAGCTGGGTCTAAAACATCGGGACGATTAGTTGCTGCAATCACGATAATATTTTGCGTTGGTTCAAAACCGTCCATCTCGACTAAAATTTGATTTAAGGTTTGCTCTCTTTCGTCGTGTGACCCGCCCATACCCGATCCTCGTCTGCGACCGACCGCATCTATTTCATCAATAAATAGAATACAGGGTGCATTTTTTTTTGCTTTATCAAACAGTGATCTTACGCGAGAGGCGCCGACGCCAACAAACATTTCTACAAACTCGGAACCAGACATATGAAAGAATGGAACTTTGGCTTCACCCGCCACTGACCGAGCGAGCAATGTTTTTCCTGTTCCCGGAGCACCCAATAATAAAACACCGCGCGGAATTTTTGCGCCTAGTTCATGAAATTTTTTCGGAAATTTTAAGAATTCTACAATTTCATTTAATTCTTCCTTAGCTTCTTTGGCACCAGCCACGTCTTTGAAAGTTGTTCGATTTTTTTCATCAGGCTTAAAGTCTTTTGCAGTTGACTGTCCAAAACTCATCGCCCGCGAATTGGCCCCTTGTACGCCGCGGAGCATAAAAAATATAAAAACACCGACTAGTAGAAATGGCAGTAAGAATGGGGCAATGTTCAGTAAAAAATAATCCCAACCAGTTTCATCTTTCACTGAAATTTTAATGGCAGTTGATTTTGTCGGATCAACTTTATAATTACTAAGTAAGGTTGACAGAGAATCATTTGCTTCTTTGCGAACGGTTTCTTGAGAATTATCTTTTAATGTGATTAATAATTTATTGCCACTCACAACAATTTCTGAAACTTTATCATTATTTATTTGATTAATTAGAGTTTCCACACCAACCGTGTTGCTTTTACTCGCAGTTCCTGAAAAAGAACTAAAAACAGCAGCG
>CAIPMZ010000068.1 GCA_903866285.1 uncultured bacterium | reverse complement strand
TTGTCATAGGGTCTAACTTATGAAATTACCCAATATTCTAGCAGATTTTGCTCCTTCAAGCTCATCTTGCGTTGGAATGGGTACCTATTTCAAGCTCATGTTGCATTGGACTAGACTGGCTCTTGACAGTATTTATTAATCGTGTAGAATAAACAAGTACCGATTTTCCCGAAAAAGGAATTTTTTTTAATTGCTTTTTTCGGAAGATTATGTTAAAATCTTTAATAGTAATTCATCTTAAGTATCCGTTAGTCGCAGGGCAAAAATAGCTTTGCGCAACGGCGAAAACAACCAATATGGCAGTAGCTAAATTTGAGCGCACAAAACCACATGTAAACGTAGGAACAATTGGACACGTCGACCACGGCAAGACAACTTTGACCGCGGCTATTTTGCATTGCCAATCTCTAAAAGGTTTTGCTAAAGAAAGAGGCGTAAACGAAATTGATAATGCTCCAGAAGAAAGAGAGCGTGGAATTACTATCGCGACTTCACATTGTGAATATGAAACTGAAGCTCGTCACTACGCTCATGTTGATTGTCCGGGACATGCTGATTATATCAAGAACATGATTACGGGAGCTGCTCAAATGGACGGTTCTATTATTGTGGTTAGCGCGACTGATGGCCCAATGCCTCAAACTCGCGAACACATTTTGCTTGCTAAACAAGTTGGAGTGCCAGCAATCGTAGTTTTCATCAATAAAGTTGATATGGTTGATGACGCTGAATTGATTGACTTGGTTGAAGCTGAAATTCGTGAACTTTTGACAAAATATGAATTTGACGGTGATAACGCTGCAGTTGTTCGCGGTTCAGCGACCAAGGCCCTAGTAGCGACATCTATTGAAGATCCAGCGGCTAAACCAATCTATGATTTAATGGCTGCTTTGGATTCGAAAATTCCTGACCCAGTTCGAGATACTGACAAACCACTTTTGATGCCGATTGAAGATATCTTCTCAATTGAAGGTCGTGGAACAGTGGTAACTGGAAGAATCGAACGCGGAACAATCAATATCAATGAAGAAGTTGAAATTGTCGGTCTTCGCCCAACGGTGAAAACTGTTGTAACTGGGATTGAAATGTTTAATAAATCTCTAGATAAAGGACAAGCTGGAGATAACGCAGGACTTTTGCTTCGCGGAATTAAGAAAGAAGATGTTGAACGCGGACAAGTTTTGGCTAAAACTGGTTCAATTACCCCACACACTGAATTTGAAGGAGAAATTTATATTCTAACTAAAGAAGAAGGCGGACGACATACCCCATTCTTTAAGGGATATAAACCACAATTCTACATCCGAACAACTGATGTAACTGGCGAAGTTATTTTGCCAGAAGGAACTGAAATGGTTATGCCTGGAGATACAATTAGCTTGATAGTTAAATTGATTGCCCCAGTTGCGATGGAAGAAGGAATGCGATTCGCGATTCGCGAAGGAGGACGCACAGTTGGAGCTGGTGTTGCAACTAAAATCATTAAGTAAGTTCAAGTTTACTATGCAGACATAAGAAATTATGTCTGCTTGTGTTCACTCGAACAACGTTTAAATAGTAATTTTTATCTTAATCTACCCAGATGGCTTCGAAAAAAATAGAAACAGGACAATCTACAAGAATCAGAATCAAGATCAAGGCTTATGACAGCAAAGTGATCGATCAGTCAGCGCGAAAAATCGTTGAAACTGCTGAAAGAACAGGCGCTAGAGTAACTGGCCCAGTACCCCTTCCAACAGAGATTCACAAAGTAACTGTGAATAAATCAACTTTTGTGCATAAGGATGCTCGGGAGCAATATGAAATGCGAATTCATAAGCGACTTGTTGATATCTGGGACCCAACTGCTAAGACTATTGAAAGTCTCACGGGGCTTGATTTACCAGCTGGGGTAGACGTGGAGATTAAAATGTAGCATGCGAAAGCGCACTACGAAAGCGCCCATGCGAATAACGAATGGGGCACATGCGAATGATGAAAGGGGACACATGCAAATAATCGCGAATAGCTTAAAAGCTTGCATAAATTTAAGAATTGGTTTACAATAGATAAGTTAGAAAAAAAGAAAAAAACTAGTTAAAGTCCCACTGAAAAGTTGGATACTCAATTAGCTAAGTCGAAGGATTATTCCTTTGATTGGGCTGGCTGAGAAGCCAGTTTTTTTATAACTACCTGCCTACTGGCAGGCAGGTGAATTTAAAGATAAAGATTAGAAAATTACTGATATGAAACATATTTTAGGGAAAAAAATGGGGATGACAACGTTGTATGATCAACAACAAGGCGCACTGAATGTGACCTTGATTGAATGTGAGCCAAATACCGTTTCGGTGGTAAGAACGATTGAAAAGGATGGTTACAGCGCTGTGCAACTTGCGACTGAAAAAACTCGCAGAGTGACTCATCGAAAAGAATTTAGAGGTTCAGAAGCGGTAACGCTGGCAGTCGGGGATAAAGTTTCAGTTGAAAATTTTGCAATTGGAGATATTGTGAAGGTTAGTGGAATTGCTAAAGCGAAAGGATTTCAAGGAGTTGTGAAGCGTCATGGCTTCGGCGGATCTCCAGCTTCCCATGGACACAAGCATGATCTTCGCGCACCTGGTTCAATTGGTGCTCAACAACCTCAGCATGTTATCAAGGGAAAGAAAATGGCCGGACGGATGGGCGGAAAAAGAAAATCAGTTAAAAATATGAAGGTTGTTTATTTGAATCTCGAAAAGAATCTGATTGGTATCCTCGGCGGAGTGCCAGGAGTGGTTGGAAGGATTGTGGAAATTCGAGGATAGTAGACAATAGACAATATTCAATAGACAACGTACAATAAATAAATTTAAAATTCAATAAGTGGTTAAGGTATTAAATACTGATTATTGATTACTGATTATATGGCTACAATTGCCCTGCACAACTTAGAAGGAAAAAAGCTTGAAGATTTAAATATCTCAGATGCAGTTTTCGCCGTGAAATCAAATGATGAACTTTTGCATCAAGTTTTTATGGTGATTGCTGGTAATCAGCGATTTTCAATTGCTAATACAAAAGATAAGAGTGAAGTTGCTGGAAGCGGAAAAAAACCCTTTAAGCAAAAGGGCACCGGTAGTGCTAGACAAGGCCAGAAGCGAAATCCTGTCATGAAAGGTGGTGGAGTAGCTTTCGGACCAACAAGTGATCGTAATTTTAAAAGAGATGTGAATAAGAAGATGAAGCAAAAGGCGGTACGTATTGCCCTAAGTGAAAAGCTTCGCAGCGGGACCCTTGTGGCCGTTGACGCACTTGAACTTAAAGACAAAAAAACTAAAGCTTTTGCTCAAATTATAAAAAATTTGAAATTAACCGGAAAAATTTTGGTTTCATTTTCAGAAGGAGAGAAGAGTTTGACTTTAGCTAGCCGAAATATTCCAAAAATAGCTAACATTGAGACGAAAGATTTGAATGTATATGATTTACTCAATAATAAATATGTGCTTTTGAGTAAGGCCTCGATTACATTTTTGGAAGAAAAATTTGCAAAGTAAGTCGCGAATAAGAAAAGATTAGAGAAAATTAGTGAAATAATTAGTGTTGATTAGAGATTTATTTAAACATATGGCAGTAATTGAAGAAAAAAAAGAAAAGACTTCAAAGAAAGAAGTGGCAGTTAAGAAAGTAGCGAAAAAGGTTTTGCCTATCGCTGTTGAAAATGCTGAAATTGCTTATAAAATTTTAGTGGAGCCTTGGATTACGGAAAAATCACACGCGGGACTTGCCGATAATAAATATGTTTTTAGGATTACCAGGCAGGCTACGAAAGCTGAGGTTAAAAAGGCAATCGAGGGTTTTTATAAAGTTAAAGTTGAGAAGGTTGCAGTAATGAATTTTATCCCGAAAAAGAGAGTATATGGTAGATTTGAAGGTACGAAGTCAGCGATTAAAAAAGCAATCGTTACTCTGAAAGAGGGAGATAAGATTGAATTGTTCCAAGGAGCCTAATGGAAATGTAAAATGTAAAGCTCAAAATGTAAAATTATAGTGTCGCTGAGCGATGTTATAAAAAATGAGCGAAGCGAATACAATTATTTTGAATTTTGATTTTTAAATTTTGATTTTAGCGAAGCGATTATGGCAATTAAAGTATACAAAAAAAATACAGCAGGAAGGCGCAATATGTCTATTGTTAAGCCTGACGATCTTACCGACAAAAAACCGGAGAAATCTTTACTTGCTCCAATGACCCAAAAGGCCGGACGCAGTCACGGAAAAATCTCTACTAGGCATCAAGGTGGTGGACACAAACGACGCTATCGCTTAGTTGATTTTAAACAACAGAAATTTGATATTCCTGGAAAAATTATTGCAATCGAAAGAGATCCAAACAGAAGTGCTTTGATTGCTTTGGTATCTTATAAAGATGGTGATAAGCGATATGTGCTTGCCTCCGAAGGGATGAAACAAGATGTTGAAATTGTTTCTGGAGAAAATGCACCGATTAAAAAGGGAAATAGAACTGTTCTTCGTAATATTCCTTCCGGTACAGTTATTTCAAATGTGGAGTTAGTGGTTGGGAAGGGCGGACAGATGGCTCGCAGTGCTGGCTCAGGAGCAATTTTGATGGCTATCGATGGAAAAATGGCTCAGCTTAAAATGGCCTCTAATGAAATCAGATTGGTTAGTAAGGGTTGCTGGGCAACGATTGGGAAAGTAAGTAATTTCGAACATAGTGCTGAAAAAATTGGTAAGGCTGGAAGAAATCGATGGAAAGGAAAAAGACCGGAAGTTCGAGGTTCAGCTATGAATCCAGTTGATCATCCACATGGAGGAGGAGAAGGCAGACAAGGAATTGGGTTGAAACATCCGAAAACACCTTGGGGTAAGCCAGCGCTTGGAAAAAAGACCAGAAAGAAAAAGAGATACAGCGATAAGTTTATCGTTAAACGAAGAGTTAAGAAATAGCATCCGAAAAGCGCACTACGAAAGCGCCCATACGAAAAGTTTCGTAGATTCGCATTTAATTCGTAGTTTCGTATCGGTTAATTTATATATAATTAGGATAAAGA
>CAIPMZ010000067.1 GCA_903866285.1 uncultured bacterium | reverse complement strand
GTAATATGCTAAATCCCGCATATGCGGGATTTAGCATATTTATGAATAAAAAAAAATACAAATAAAAAAATTTCGCAATTCAAACTAAAGTCTGAATTTTCTTTTAAGGATGCTTTCATGCAAAAGTTTTTCCACGGTGAGAACTTCAATATATTTTTCCACATGATATAATTCAGCCACAAACAAAAGCTCGTCTTCACATTCAAAGGGACAAACCCAAACACTCTTTTGCATTTGAAAAAATCCGAGTTCCTTTATTTTTGATCTCAAAGCTTCGCGAGCTTGATTGTATATTTTCGGCTTAGTAGGAATATCAAACATAAGCACCCGCCACTTTTTATCCCATTTCCTTGGCTTTTTTATTTTCAAAGTATCAATTGAAAATTCGACCACTCTCTTTTTACCTTTATTGGTAAGCTTCACATGCATTTTGCCATCTTTTTCCTTGATTATTTCCACCAGTTTTTGTCGTTTTAAGTGAGCAAAGGCATTATCAAGTTGCTTGCGAGAATATTTTTTTGATTTTTCTTCAGGCATTCCAAATTCATCAATCACTTTCAAAATTCCAGGCACAATAGCCCCACCACAAGCGACAGCTGTAATCCCAAGAAACATCAACAAAAATTTGGTTGCAGTAGCGGTTGGGGTGTCAGAGTAGAAAAAATTCTCCAACCGTTCTTTTATTGGTATTTTATTTGAAACTTCTTTTTTATGAATTTTCTTTTTCTTTTTTTCAGCCATACATTTTTATTTTATTTTTTCTAGCTTGCTTATCCTTTTTATTTCCTTCGCTTTTTTATTTTTTCCTCACTCTTTTTTTCTTAATTATATTGTATTTTCCAAAATCAGACAATATGTTAATTCCCGCATATGCCAGAATTAACATATTACTAATATGCACGAAAGCTTGCTATGTAGATATGCAATTCCATACTTTCTTTTTACCTATTTATCTAGTATGCTATTTCCCGCATATGCGGGAAATAGCATATTCAAAAATAGAATATAAAAAAAAGTGAACACCAAGATGTTCACTTTTTTAAACACAAACAAGAAATTTTTCAATCGATTGTCTTTTTGTCTTCCAACACTTGCAATTTTTCTTCAAATTCTTCTTTGGAAATTTCCCCTTTGGCAAAACGCTCACGCAAAATGTCAGTGGCATTATCAACCTTTTTTCCACAGCAAGAATTTTCCAAAGCTGCCGAGCCGCAACAGGCACCTTTCCCGCTGTGCTTGTGACGAATCAAAGAAACCACTAGCCAAATAACCAAAACCCAAAAAATCAGCGAAAACATTTCGCCAAAAAGCCCAAGCCCATGACCCACTCCATATCCATACATCATACGTTTTTTGAATTAATTAAAAATTAAAACATTATTTGAATTTTCCTCAGTCCGCACATTGCGTAGTGCATAGGCCCGTCTCGTTCGAGGCTTGCCGAGGCGGACAAAAAACGAGCGATAAGCGTTAAGAAATTTTCAGCGAGCTTCTTCAGCAGAAGAAGCGCAGCGGGAATTTTAGTGAAGAGTGAAGTTTTTGCCCCAGCAACAAGCACGGTGCGATTTTCTTTTGTAACTTTTCTTTCCTGAAAAGAAAGGTTAGCCCATAAGCGCTCTCTTGCCTCGCAACTTCCGATGAAACGTGATCGCAAATCGATGCGCCTCATCCATAATCTGTTTAATCAGAAGCTTATCTTGCAAAATATACCGAATGTCATCATTAAGGTTTTGTGCATCTATTTCTAAAGTATTTTGTATATTGTATATTGTATTTTGTTTGGAATTTGCCATTTGTAATTTGAGATTTTTCCTAGTTGGTCCTTTAGCCACCCCAACAACTAGAACAACTAACCCAAGTTTAACAATTAGCTCATTTATTGCGTTCACATGTCCTGCCCCGCCATCCAATAAAATCAAATCCGGCATCGCCCAGTCGTTCTTAAAACGTCGCAGCAACACTTCTTTCATCATCGCTACGTCATTGCTGCCCTCGACCGTCTTGATCTTGAATTTGCGATATTGCGATTTATCTGGCTGGCCGTCCGCAAAAACCACCATCGAGCCCACCGCATCCGTGCCAGAAATATTCGAGATATCATACGCCTCAACGCGAAATAATTTTGAATTTTGAATTTTGAATTTTGAATTTTTTTGGTTATTGTATCTTGCCTGCCTGTCCGTTAGGCAGGTCTCTTGTATCTTGTCCTGCGTGTTCCATGTTGCATGTTCCATCTCCCTAGTGATGAGCGCCACATCTCGAATATGCTGCAAGGCAAAAATTTTATTCCGAACCTCGGCGGCTTTTTCAAATTCATTGTTTTTCGCCAGCGCTTTCATTTCTTTTTCCAAACCAGCAAGTAAACTTTTTTTCTTGCCAGCCAAAATCAGCTTAATGCCATTAATATTTTTCTTGTAGTCTTCTTTGGAAATTGCCCCCGCATATGGCCCAGGACACAAGCCTAATTGAAAATCCAAACAACCCTGCTCAGTTTTTTGCTTGCCAGCATGAAAGGGGAAAATCCGCCTAATTATTTTCAGCGCAATCTGCATCTGCTGCTTGCTGGTGTAAGGACCATAAGCATAAAAATTTCCAATTTCCAATTTCCAATTTCCAAACAATTTTGATTTATTTAATTTTGAATTTTTCTGATTACTGATTACTGATGGCTGATGACTATTTTGTATGTCCGTCTTTCGCATTATCAGCACCCTCGGAAAGTCCTCTTTAGTAATCACAAAATACGCAAAACTTTTATCATCCTTTTCCAGGGTGTTATATTTCGGCTGATGTTTCTTAATGAGGTTACTTTCTAAAATCAAAGCCTCCAACACCGAATCAGTCTGCTCAAATTCGATCTCTTCCACCAACGGCATCATCGAACCAATCCACTCACTCCGCCCAGGCACGATGCTAGACTCTGGATGTTGTAGTTGTTCTAAATGTTCTACTTGTAGCTTCGCATTAATTCTTATAGTCGTGTCGTCTTGAGAAATATTTTTTCTGTCATCCTGAATTTTATCTTTTCTGTCATCTTGAGCGTTATTTTTTCTGTCATCCTGAACTTGCCTGCCTGTCCGGTAGGCAGGTTTCAGGATCCCGTCCTCAGTTTCACTAACTTTACTATTAACAACACCCCGAAAATATGACCCAACCCTGCTCCTCAAGTTCGTCGCCTTCCCAATATACAGCAATGGCCCACGTTTAACCCGCCCACCCAAGGCGGATTCTCCACCCAAGGCGGATTCAGCTTTGCCATAAAAAAAATACACCCCCGCTTCTTGGGGCAACTCAGCCACTTTTTGCTTTAGTCTTGACAAATTCATAAATTAGGACTATAATATAACATCGTGCTCGTTAACAACTTTTGCAACTTTTTACTTATCTTACACCAACCCTGCCAAATTCGGCAAAAAAATAAACTGGAGAGAAAGAATGAAAAAGACCACAGTACTCGCATTAGTGTTGACAACCATATTGCTAGCACTAGGCATCATATTTATTTTTGGCAAGCAGGACTGCGAGAGACAAGAATTTCTCAAAAGAGAACTCGCAGGTGCCACAAATATGGGTTTCACGGATGACATAATGGGTAGAGGTAACTACTTCTTCAATTCCCAATTTAGGGAAAATGTGACGGAAGAAATTGAATACAATAGCAGGTTCTACCCTACTGACGTCCTATATGATGGAGTAACCAAGCTCAAAAAAATCAATCCCATGGTCAGGGTAATGGGGTTCGAGTTTGTCTATAAGGTGAACAGCAAGGAAACTGACACCGTAGAGGCTCCAAATGGGAACAGATACGAGGAACCCCGCAAAGAGTTGATTGGAATTTTGTTTCATTGCATTTGATACCCCCAGGTCCGCATCGCACCGCCGGCGCATCATCTTCCCCAAGATGAATGCGACCGGCTCTTTTTATTTGTGAGGGCATTTCTCCCCCTTTGGAAAAGGTGGCGAATGCGAGCAAGTGCAGCATTCCTCGTCGGTTCAACGTCTCCGACCCTTGTCGGTTCAACGTCTCCGACTTGAACCGCATTGTTCTTGAATACAAATCAACATACTAAATCCCACATATGCCAGAATTAGCATATCTAAAAATAAGAACCATTTCGATTCAGGTCAGAGACACTGAACCGACACAAGCATTCCTCGTCGGTTCAACGTCTCCGACTTACCTGTCCGCCTTTGGAGGAAACCACCCTGTTCTTGAACAACAAACTAATATGCTAAATCCTGCATATGCCAGAATTAACATATTTTAAAATAAGAACCCTTTCGATTCAGGTCAGAGACACTGAACCAACGCAAAATGTAACATTTTTTATAAACTCAACACTTTACAATCACTGATTACTGATTACTAGTTACCGATTACTGATTACTTCTTCAGAACCTCCCTCAAATATTTCGCCGTATAACTCTCTTGATGATATTTCACAACCTCTTCTGGCGCACCAGTGACAATGATGCGACCGCCCCCATCCCCGCCTTCTGGTCCCATATCAATAATCCAATCGGCCGTTTTAATGACGTCCATATTATGTTCGATGACCACGACGGTATTACCCCCATCCACCAAACGATTCAGGACGTGGAGCAATTTTTTAATATCGTCAAAATGAAGCCCTGTCGTCGGTTCGTCTAAAATATATAGTGTATCACCCGTGCTACGCCGAGAGAGCTCTGAAGCGAGTTTAATGCGCTGAGCTTCGCCTCCAGAAAGTGTCGTAGCGCTTTGCCCAAGTTCGATATAGCCCAAACCAACTTCCTCTAGCACGATCAGCGCGCTGGCGATTTTTGGAAAGGCTTCAAAAAACTCAGCGCCTTCTGATACAGTCATTGCCAAAACCTCCGAAATATTTTTGCCCTTGTATTTCACTTGCAAAGTTTCACTATTATAACGCTTGCCCTTGCAAACATCGCAAGGCAAATAAACGTCAGGCATAAATTGCATTTCAATTTTCAAATAGCCTTCGCCGGAGCAATTGTCGCAGCGTCCGCCATGGACATTAAAAGAAAAACGTCCTGGCCCATAACCTCGCATTTTGGCATCTTTGGTTTGCGCAAAAAGTTCGCGAATATGGGTAAAAAGTCCCGTATAGGTGGCTGGGTTTGAGCGCGGCGTGCGTCCAATCGGCGATTGATCAATCATGATTACTTTATCGATATTTTCAATGCCTAAAATTTCCTGATGTTTACCTGGAACGTCTAGCGCTCGATGCAATTTATTTGCCAGCGCTTTATATAAAGTATCTTCCACTAAAGTTGATTTTCCACTCCCAGAAACTCCAGTGACACAAGTAAAAACTTTCAGTGGAAATTCGGCCGTCACACTTTTAAGGTTATGCTCATTAGCCCCGCGCACCACGATTCTTCTTTTCTTGGCTACCGAGCGACGAATTTTCGGAATTTCAATTTGAAGTTCCCCCCGCAAATATTGACCAGTCAGCGACTTAGGATTATTAATTACCTCTTCCGGCAACCCCTCGGCTACAATTTCCCCGCCATATTTTCCAGCTCGCGGACCGACGTCAACCAGCCAATCAGCTTGGCGCATCATTTCTTCGTCATGTTCAATCACAATTAAAGTATTGCCAATTTTTTGCAGGTGCCTAAGTGCTTCAATCAGCTTAGAATTATCCCGAGCATGCAGACCAATCGAAGGTTCATCTAAGATATATAAAACGCCCACCAATTGCGAACCAATTTGCGAAGCCAGGCGAATGCGCTGCGATTCCCCACCTGAAAGTGAATACGCCGCTCGCGCCAAAGTCAAATAATCCAAACCAACATTGTTCAAAAAAACCAAACGCGCAATAATCTCTTTTAAAATTCGCCCCGCAATTAATTCCTCACGGGTTGTCAGTTTTAAATTTTTAAAAAATTCCACACTTTCTTTAACGCTAATTGATGATGCTTGAAAAATATTTTTACCGCCGACCGTCACCAAAAGAACTTCACTCTTATAACGCGAGCCCTTGCAAGTTGAGCAAGATTTTTGTGACATATATTTTTCAATATCTGTCCTGACTGCATCTGAAGTCGTCGTCTTATATCTTTCCTGAAGCCAAGCAATGACGCCTCCCCAGCGGATATTATACGTTCCCGTGCCAGAGCGAAAATGATATTTAACTTTAATAAGGTCTTCGTCTTCGGTGCCATTTAAAAGAATGTCGATTTTATTCTTCGGTAAATCTCGCAGGCGCTTATTATCTTCAATATTATAATATCCACAAACTGCTTTCAAAATTGTCCCTTGATAATTGGTTGGCTTATAGCTCCAAGGCATGATCCCGCCTTCGGCAATCGTCTTATTTTCATCAGGCATAATCCGCTTGGGATCAATTTCCTTTTTCAACCCTAATCCTTCACACGAAGGACAAGCGCCAAAAGGTGAGTTAAAAGAAAAAAGTCGCGGCTCCATTTCCGGAAAAGCAATATCGTGAATCGGACAAGAAAGTTTCTGATTATAAATCTGCTCCACAAAATCAGCTTTTAGCTTATAGCTCTTAGAATTTAGAATTTTGTCTGTTGAATTTTTTAATTTGGAATTTGTTTGGAATTTGTCATTTGAAATTTGTGCTTTTGCGCTAGCAGTTCTCACCTTCACTAGTCCCTCTGAGAGTCGCAGAGATTTTTCAACCGCTTCAAAAAGCCGACTTAAATTTTCGCCATCGATTTCAATTTTATCAACTACGATATCAATACTATGTTTTTTATGTTTTTCCAATTTAAGCTCTTTAAAATCATCCAGGCGGTAGCGCTCTCCATCCACTAAAGCCTCCGAATATCCTCGCTTATACATTTCTTCTAACATCGCCAGGTACTCGCCTTTTCTTTCGCGGACCACTGGCGCCAAAATTTCTACCACCGCCTGAGAGCGAGCTGGGTTCAGCGCCCCGTCTCGCTCGAGGCTCGCCGAGGTTGATAAGATGCGATCGACTATTTCGTCAGTTGATAATTTTGAAATCTCGCGGCCACAAACGGGACAATGCGGGATGCCAATTTTGGCATATAAAAGTCGCAGATAATCATGAATTTCCGTGACCGTGCCCACGGTTGAACGCGGATTATGCGAAGTTGATTTTTGATCAATCGAAATAGCCGGCGAAAGTCCTTCGATATAATCGACGTCCGGTTTATCCAACTGACCTAAAAATTGACGTGCGTAACTTGATAAACTTTCTAAGTAGCGCCGTTGCCCCTCCGCAAAAATTGTATCAAACGCCAAGGTTGATTTTCCGCTCCCCGAAAGACCCGTAAAAACAATGAATTTGTTTCTCGGTAAATCAAGATCGATATTCTTTAAGTTATGCTCGCGCGCTCCGCGAATTATGATTTTGTTATTTTCCATAATGCTATATATCCCTAATCAATCTCGAATTATTTCACGAATATTCGCGAAAAAATTAATTCTAATTAAACATTGCATTTATTAATACGCTTCTATCCATTTTAAATTTGGTGCCTAGGGACTTAGTCCCCATATGGGGACTAAGTCCCTAGGCACACCCAAGCTAGTTTCTTATCATACCCCCAAACTAAAGAAAAATCAACAAAAAGAGAAGCCCGCGAGCTTCTCTTTTTATCGGCTGTCTTTGCGAGTTCGTCAGCAGACGAACGAAGCAATCCAGGACGATGTCTGGTCTCTTATTTTCCACTCCCCGCAATATGGTTAATATGGTTAAGCGAAAAAACTAGTTACAACTTCCTCCTTGCGCTGAACTTGCAGCTGCTTGGTCAGCTAAGACCTTAGCACATTCAGTTGGCGTAGTGTTAAAAGAATCGCAGATTGCTTGCTTATAAGCTTCTGTTTTTCCATATTGATAAACTACCTTCGAGCTAGCCCCGTTAACCATTAAGGTTGGAGAACCAGTAGCATTAGCCTTGGTTGAGACATCCGCGTTTGCCTTCATTAAAGCTAAGCCGTCCTTAGCTACACAAGCGGTAATTTTAGCCGCATTCAGGCCTAGACTTTTTGCGCCAGCTTCCCAGCAAGCGCCATCGCTACCGCACTTTTCATTAACATAAGTAACGAAAGCAAACCATTTATCCTTTCCAGAATCTCTTAGCACGCAAGCTTCTCGCTCATTCTGCGTAACTTCAGTTGGCCCGTGCAAAGATTGCACATCGCTGCCACTAACGTTTACAATATAATGGAAATTAAAGTCCACCTTATTTTTTAGTAACTCATAAACTGGTTTCATTGTATCTTCCGCTTTGTTTCCATAAGGACAAAAAGCCATGACATATAAATCAACTTGTGGTTTCTCAGCTTTTGGAGCTGGTTTACTATCTGCCTCAGCTTGTTTTTTAGAGGCTTCCTTTTGCTTTTCAATTTCCGCAAAAGTAATCACCCCTTGAATCAATCTTGTTCCATCCTTGCTAACGTAAACAGGTTGGTCTTGACCGCTGATCGTAATTGTCACTTTATATAAATCTCCATCCAAAGCAACTTCTTTCACCGTGCCGCCATTTTCCTTAACTAACGCTTCAATTT
The DNA here is from genome assembly GCA_903866285.1 of uncultured bacterium. Lineage (GTDB taxonomy): Bacteria > Patescibacteriota > Minisyncoccia > Moranbacterales > GWC2-37-73 > CAIPMZ01. The sequence goes on along the minus strand of CAIPMZ010000067.1, from coordinate 1,261 downwards.
TAGCTTTTACAATTTCTGGTCCAACATTATTCTTTTTATAATATCTTGCAAAAGCAAAACTCCCCGCTACCAATAAAATTAAAACCAGTACCGCTAAAACGGTAACTTTATTTTTTTTGCAAATTTTTCCTAATTTACACTCCCATTTTTTACTCTTTTTTTCCGTAGAAACTTCCGCTTCTTTTTTTTCTACTACTTTTACTTCTGGTTCCTTTGTTTCCAAAGGAGCAGCCACTACTTCTTCTTTTTTTTCTAACTCCATAATTATTTTTATTACGAATTATATTTTAAACAAACCAATGCTTTTTCAAGCACTTTTCGTATTTTACACGTCCCCGCAAAATAACGCAAGCTGAAAAATTTACACGCTATTTTTATTCCTCCCTCTTCAGGAAAAAAGGTGGGGCAGGTAGGATTGGAAAAAATTTTTTAAATTTAGCTTTTCAGATAGACCCGTACACGCTACGTTCGCTTGCATTTGCTAATTCTCGCAGAGAAACAAATTAACCCAAGCGCCCTTAATAAATAGACGACTTTATCTTTCTAGCAATCCTTTTCCGCCTACTAACCTTGAACTTTAAGTTGCAAATTTAAATCTAAAGAAACCAACCCAAGCTTCACCTAATTTATTTATTTTCTTAAGCTTCAGGCAGTTGACAAAAAAAACCAAAACGAGTATCTTTTTATTATCAAGTACTAAGTTACTTGATAATAAAAACTTATTTGGTTCGAATTTCCAAATAAATAATCATTTCGGCACATTTTCAAAAAGGTGACTTATGCTTATACATGCTTCCTATTCCAAAGAAGTCAAGGCGTACTTACTTGGCCTTGAAACTGCACCATCGTATCCAGAAGTGGAAGACGCTGCAGAAAGTGCTCAGCTTGACGATACTGAGCCAGCAATTACGGCAGTGATTACCTAAAACTCTTTTGTGCTTACAGCCAGACCCTTATTCTCTAGAAAGAACCCGGGAACTGGCTGCCAGCACTAAAACTTATTAAAATCCAAGAAAATTATCTTTGGATTTTTTCATTTCTACTCTTTTTCCCAAATTTGACTCATCTCCCTGAGTCTTTTTATTTCCACCGACTTCATTTTCGCCCCACCCCAGCGCCACCAGCTCTTTTTTCTTGTCCAAAAAATCATTTGCCCCTTAAAAAAATATTGCAAATTCTTGCATATGCGACTTTTTGCAATCAAACTTTAAAACAAAAAAGTGTGACAGAAGTCTGCGACCGCAGACTTCTGTCACACTTT